>CAZHGG010000065.1:0-13011 GCA_964531755.1 uncultured Polyangiaceae bacterium | reverse complement strand
CGGCTCGCCGGGGGGCGGGGAGACCGCCGGGGAGACCTCGGGGGCAGCGGGTAGGAACGGCCGGCCGAGTGGCCGCTCGCGAGGCGCATTGGAGAGAATGGCGCGCGTGCGGCGTGGAACGCGTTGCGCAAGTAGTGGATACGACTCGGGTGGTGGCGGGAGCGTCTACGTGGTTTCCACGATGTACCGGGATTCATGCGCCAAGGCCGGCGCGGGGTCGGACCAAAAGTCATCGCGACCGGCCAGGGACCGTTGACACGAGCGGCTCGGAGCGGTTCACCTGGAGGTGGACGGGGGAGACGCGGGCGCGGTGGGGTTGGGATTCGACCGTTCGGCCGAACGGCGCGCGGGGATTCGGCGCGGCGCAGGCGGGCGCGAGGGGGAGGGCGAGATGTGCGCGAGTTTGACGAGAGAATCGCAGGGGGGCGGGGCTCGGCTCGGAGCGGGCTTGGCTGTGCCGCGTGTTAGGCAGACCGGCCGAAGCGGGGAACCGGGCGGTTCGGCGGAACCGTCGAATGGACGTTGGGCCTCTTCAGTTCGAGATGTCCTCATTCGCCAGAGGGAACCATATTCCGAGACCGGGACACGTCGCGTCGCGCCCTCGCGCGAGGTGGCCCCTCGCGTGACCGGGCCCAAGCTTTGCGCCCCCGACCGGCGCCCGCGTCGCGTGGCCAGACCTGTGCTGACCCGGACCATGTATCGCTTGCCGAACGCCACGGTTCAGGCAACCATCACCGCGGGCCGTCGGACGCAGCCGTGTTCGAGAACTTGCATCTCTCGGCGGTGGGCAACTCATGAGTCATCCGGACATCACGCACGAACAGGTTCTCTCTCATGCTCGAGAGGTGATCCGCCAGCGGCCCGCGGTCACCCGCACTGACCTGCGCGCGATTCTTGTGGCGCGCTTCACGGAGGGGAAGGACCCGCGCCTTGAAGCCGCGCCTCACGGCGGACTTGGCGTCGTGACCAACCCTGTCGACTGGATTCGTGGCCTCTCTGTGATCTTCAGCGGGATCGGGAAGCTCTGGAGGCCCACCCCGGACGGCTCCGGAGTGATCGACGTTATCGAAGGAGTGATCATCATTTTAACATGACCGAACCGCGCGTGAACGAAGGCATCGCGCTCGCGGCGTGGCCATCCCGCCTGGACGGCACTCTCGCCCCGAGGTGCGCCGCGCCCTACTGGCTCTCGCAAACGCGAGCTCCGCCCTCCCGCGGGATCCGGTTCGGGTTGCGTGCTTCCCCTGCATCAAGCGGCGTGGTCGGCCGAGCGCCCTGGTGGATGCAGGCTACTGCGCGGACGTACCTATAGGCGAACTCATGGCCGTACCGAAAATGAACGAAAGCACCGCGCTGACTGCGCTATCGACCGAGCTCGCGCCGCAAGTGGCGTCTCCCGACGCCATTCAGCAAAGGATTCGCGACATCGGCGAGCTGCTCACTGGCACGGAGGCACGACTTGCGGAGATTTCTGCGCGGGGCTTCTGGAAGCGGGCCTTCGCAAACAATAGCAAAGATCTCGCACTCGCGATTGGCGACGTTGTGCAGATTCAACAGTTCACGGTCGCGCTTGTTCTCGCGGCACTTGACGTCCACGCAGGCAATCTCGCAGTCATTGAGGCAATGCGTCAGGAGCTGGATACCCTCCACGGCGGGCTCGGGCGCGCCGCCAACACCAGCAGTTCTCAGGCAGAGGGACTTCTTCACGTTCGCTCAACGATCGGGCACATGGTCGCAGTGGTCGATCGTCAGCTCGCAACGGCGCGGCGCGCAAGGGCCGACCAAGAGCGCCTTGAGCGTCTCGCTTCCACCGCAGAGAGCGGAACTGCGTGGGCGCGGCGACTCGCGCTTTCTTCGCTCTTCCTCGCGCTCATCTCACTGCTAGTGGCGCTCTACGTTGCGTACCGAATCGAAGGAGGTTTCAAGTGAGCGATTTCAGAAAAGCATTCGTGCGCGGGGTACAGGGGGGCGTCGAATATGAAGGTGCCGCGCGCGCTGCCGATTGGGTCGACGGTATCGAAGAGGCAGTGCTGACTGCAGAGTCAAACATGCGTGCCGTCGCTGCTCAATACCGAAATGTCGACCCGAGCTACCTCAAGGGCTGGCTTGCAGAGAGTTGGCACGAGGGTACGTTCAACATCGACGCTGCGCGTCGACAGGTTTCGGAGCAAGCGACGCGCCTCGCGAGCAACGTTAACGGGTCTCCGGACATCGGAGTTCAGTCTCCGAGCGGAGAGCGCGTCTTCCAGGTCAAGTTCTACCGCTCGGAAGACGCGTCGGCCAAGGCTCTGAGCGCTCCGGAGTACGGGGCGCAGGGCAAGGTCGCTCCATCCGACCAACTTGACGGCATCCGTGCAAGTTCCGACCGGTTGGCCCACAGAAACGAGCTTGGCCGCCCCGACCAGAGTGAACAGTATGCACACACGCGAGAGAACGTTTCCGACGTGGTTTACGGGGACACGGCCTCCTCCCAGGGCCTCACTCACGACGCCGCCCGCCGGATGGCCGCGGAGGTCGAGCGCGGGGACTTCGACCCGGCGCGTCACGGGCTCAGGCTTGAAGACCAGGTGACTTGGGGTAACGTCGCGGGCCAGGCTATGGAAGCGGGAGCCGTCGCCATGGTCGTCGGTGGCGCTGCACAGGCGCTCCCCTACATCGGTCGAGCGCTCAAGCAGGTCGTTCTGGACGGAAGCGTCGACGCAGAGGGACTTCGGACCGGGGCTTGGGCATTTGCCAAGGGTGCGGGCCAGAGCGCGGTTCGGGGCGCACTCGCCTCAGGAATAGTCGCTGCGGGGAAAGCGGGGCTACTCGGCGAAGCGATGAAGAGCGCGTCACCACCCGTTGTTGGGGCGGTCGTAGCGGTAGCAGTGAACGCAGCACTGGACGCGGCGGCCCTCCGCCGCGGGGAGATTACCCCAGAAGAGTTCGGACGAAGGATGACCACGAACTCCATCGTCGCTGCCGCCAGCACAGCTGGCGCAGCCGTCGGGCAAGTTCTGATCCCCATACCGTACATCGGAGCGATCATCGGGAGCACGGTGGGCTCGGCCGTGGGTGCCGCAACGGCGGGAGGCATGAGTATCACGCTTGATCGCCTGTCGAACGTCGAACTTGCTTCGGCGAATGTCGAGTTGATGCACGCAACGCTCGACCTGGCATATAACCTTCAGGTTGCATCGGTTCGCACCGTGGCGGTGCAACGTGCCCAGGCCCGGTTGGTACAGACACTTGTGGCTTCGCGCGAGCGATGGCAAGTACAAGCTTCCGCCGCGAACGCTGACCTCGACAGGGCCACGGAACTGGGGTCGCGAGCCTCGACGCTCGGCCGCGAGCAAGACCGCGCACTCCTTGCGATGCTTGGTGACAACGACTGATTTGGTCGCGCCTTAATGAAAGCCATTACCAGAGAAGGAGCGCCTTTTTCAGGCTGAGCCGATCGGTCCGTGGTCCCGCCCCTTGCCGCACTCACCCTATACGTCCTTCTCGCGTGGCAGACGGGCTCCGCACGGGAGCACGCTCTCGCGTGGCTCTCACCCCGGCCTCGTCATCAAGACGGCAGCGTGATCACCCAGATCCTCCTTTGCCCAACAGAGCATTGCAGCCGATGGTCGGCGGAGCTCGCCCGCTTCGCGGGCTCACTCCACCGCCCACGACTGAATGCTAACGTTGGGCCTCTTCAGTTTGCGAGATGTCCTTATTCGCGAGAGGCAGCCGTCATCCGAGACCGAGACGTCGCGTCGCGCCCTCGCCGGCTCTGCCCGAGTCCCGTGACCGCGCCCTCGCCGGCTCTGCCCGAGTCCCGTGACCAGAGCGTCGCGCCCTCGCCGGGCCGCTGTCCCGACCACGCCCGCGCCCGCTCCGACGCTGCCGGGGACAGCCAGAGGGTTGCCGTAGGGCTGATGTAACCGTGAGCGCCTCCCGATATCTAGACGGCCGGCCGCGTCTTGACGCACGGGCGCGCCGGCAGGATACTGCTACCGAACTCCCGGACCAGAGCACTGCGAGCGAGACAATCATGGCGAATATCAAGATCACGCACGAACAGGTTTCTCTCCTACGCTCGAGAGGTGATCCGCCAGCGGCCCGCGGTCACCCGCACTGACCTGCGCGCGATTCTTGTGGCGCGCTTCACGGAGGGGAAGGACCCGCGCCTTGAAGCCGCGCCTCACGGCGGACTTGGCGTCGTGACCAACCCTGTCGACTGGATTCGTGGCCTCTCTGTGATCTTCCGCGGGATCGGGAAGCTCTGGAGGCCACCCCGGACGGCTCCGGAGTGATCGACGTTATCGAAAGCACCGCGGTCGCGGCGTGACCATGTGTGGGCGCGCCGCGCTGCCGAGATACACAGTAACGGTCTTCCGCTGTTGGCCGAGGCGTGGCCATGGCCGAGCGATATACACCGTAGCTGGACCCAGAGGGCGACTCGCGCCAGAGAAAGTCTTGAGGCGAACGATCCCTCGCCCGCCGGGGCCGGGGCCGGGTCCGCCGCGTCGGCCCTCACCTCAGCTTCCAATTCGAACGGACCTTAGCGGATGAAGCACATCGCGATTATTGTTGACTGGTACGGCCCGTACGCTGATCGGCGCGACGCCGGTCGCGCAGCGCGAGACTTTGCTGGCCCCGGCCTGTATCTCGCGGCTGGCAAGTGCATTTACGAGAGAACTCGCCGAATTCAGTATGTCGGGATTGCAGGATATTTGACTGCCCGACTTCTCGGGTACCATCACAAGCTCGATCGAATCACGAGGGAGGCCGAATACTGGCTCGGTGAGGTTGGATCGGTCGGTATCCCTGGCAGAAAGGTGAAGGTGACCGACCGCCGGCTTGACTTGGCAGAGTGGGCTCACAGCTACTTTCTTAAGCTTCCGCTAAATGAGCGCAAGAAGAGTCCTCCGGATTCGCCGGTCACCGTCCTCAATCGCTGGTGGCGTATCAACTTTGAGACGCCGTGGATTCACAGGCCCTTGGCTGAATGGCCCGATCTAATCGACTATCGAGGCCGAGAGTATGGAGCGCACATCGCATGGCTCGGCGGAAGGAGGATTCGGGTCAACACTCGGCGGAACAAATGACAACGATGGCTGCTTACCGGAGCCCTCACGCCGAGTCCGCAACCACGTTGCGGAACCCTCGTGCCGAGTCCGTTGCGCCGTGACCGGGATGACGCGCGCCTCGCCGGCTCGGAGCCTTCGTACCCGGAGGTGAGCGATGTCGACGCTGCGGAAGATCGTGGACGAGAAGGACGCACGCGCCTGTCTAGGCGCGGTGGCTCGGTCGGGGGAGACGCTGGCGGCCTGGACGAGGCGGCACGGGGTGGACGGGCGCTCGCTGCACTCGTGGAAGCGAAACCTGGCGCGCCGTGGGGCCTTGTCGGTGACCGAGCCCAGACTCGTCGAGTTGGTCCCGGTGGCGCGCCCGTCGTCGCCCACGCGCCGATATGTGATCCGCGTCTGTGAGGCCTCGATCGAGGTTGGCGACGACTTCGAGCCCGAGACGCTGCGGCGGCTCGTGGAGGTGCTGCGCGCGTGCTGACGCTGTCCCCGGCGGTCCGCGTGTTCGTCGTCGTCGCCCCCCTCGACATGCGCGGCTCGTTCGACGCGCTCGCGGGCGCGGTGCGCAGGCTCGGGCTCGATCCGACCGACGGCCACCTCTACCTCTTCCTCAACAAGCGGCGCCGCATCGCGAAGGCGCTCTGGTTCGACGGCTCGGGCTGGTGCGTCCTCGCCAAGCGCCTCGAGACGGGCAGCTTCCAACTCCCCGCCTTCGACGGGGAGGCGGCTCAGGTGCCGATCGACGGCGCGTCGTTCGCCTCGCTGCTCGCGGGGATCGACTTCACCGCCGCACGGCGCGGGTGGTTTCGTCGTCTGCCAGGTCGAAAGGGGATCGACACCGAGCTGCGTGCATGATCTCGTGATCGCGTGACGAAGGCCGAAGCCGAGAAGCTACTGCGGGAGCACGCCGAGCAGCGCGCCTTCGGCGAGAAGCTGCTCCGCGAGAACGCCGAGCTGCGGGCCTTGATCGCGAGCCTCACCGAGCAGCTCGCGAAGCTCACCGAGCGCGTCGCCGAGCTCCTCGCCGTCGCGCAGCGCCGGCAGCGCAAGCCCTCTGCCGAGAGGCTCCCTGAGCCACGCCCCTCCGTCGTCGGTGACGCGAAGAGGGCGTTCGAGCGCCGCCCGAAACCGCCGAAGAAGCCAGTCCGCCCGGAGCCGCCGAAGTAGCCGGTGCGCCCGACCGGACGCAAGCCGCTCCCTCAACACCTCGAAGCGGAGGGGCACGTGCTTCGGCCCGCGGCGTGTGGAGAGTGCGGGAGCGCCGCGCTCGACGCCGCGGACGACCTCGTCGAGGAGAAGCTCCACGTCGTGTAACCCTCGCGCTACACCGCGGTCACGCCCATCTCCCCTCGTGGGAGAGGGGCACGTGGGGCACGCGCCGTCCGCAGGGGGTGAGGGTCGCGAAGGGCACGTGGGCTCCCGGGCTTCGGGAGCCTCGGGCAGCGGGGGCCAGGGGCGGGCGGGGGAGAGCGCGCCCTCCACGCCCGCCAAGCCCGCGACCGGCGAGAACGAGTCCCAGGCCCCGACCTCCCACGCGCCGGGTGGTCTCCGTGAAGCCCGCCTGAGCCTCTCGCGAGCGCTGCGGGGCGCAGGTCTCTACGGGCCGTCGCGCGAGGTCCTCGCGAGAACCCGCGGCACGTGCCCGGAAGCGCCTGGGTTCTCGCGAGAACCCGCGGCACGTGTGCAGAGGCGCCGGCGGTTCTCGCGAGAACCCGCGGCACGTGTTCAGAGGCGCCTGGGTTCTCGCGAGAACCCGCGGCACGTGTCCAGAGGCGCCGGCGGCTCTCGCGAGAACCCGCGGCACCCGTCTGGAGGCGGCTGGGTTCTCCGTGAGAACCGCGGCGCCTGTCCGGAGGTGCCGGCCGTCCTCGCGAGGACCTCTGACGAAAGAGAAGACGACGACCGGCTCCCACACCTTCGCGAACGGGTCCTCGCGGGTCCGGTCGGGTTGAGCGAAGCCCGCTGAGCTTCGTCGGGGAGGCACGCTCGTGGTTGCGGGTCGCCCTCTACCGTCTCGTTGCCTTGGCGGCGGGCTCCGCGCTCTGGCCACGTTGCCCCTTCCTCTTCGCCGCGGGCCGCTTCGTCGGCGTACGTAGCGTCTTGTTCTTCGTCATCGCCTTCTTCGGCTTCTTCGCCGGAGCCTTCGGGATGTCCTCGGCGGCCACCCAGGTGAGAAAAGCGGTGTCGCCACCACCGACGCGAACGACGCGTTCGCAGTGCGTCATCACGCCAAGGCCGTGTTCGTCGTCCCACGAGCACGAGAAGCCGTACCCAACATAGGCCTGGCCATCCCGATCGGGGTTCATGATGTGGACCGACCGGAGCCGGATCGTCTCTCCGAGCGCGTCCCTCGCGGGGACACCTTGGAGCTCGGCGCGTACCTCGAGGTTCGCGTCGAGGGCACGGCCGATGGCGTCGAGCACCCGCGGAGCACACTCGAAGACGTGCGCGTACGCCGCCTCCTGGCCGGGGGTCGGCTGCGTTCCCTCGTCGAGCACCGCGTCGCCGCCAAGGGAGAGACGCACGGTCGCGTTCCATGCGGGGAGCCTGACCGTCAGCTCGCGGCTGGTCGTGAGCTTCGGGCGTACGCGTAGCCGCGGACTCGTCATGGGTTCATTCTACTCGTGCCTGGTGCCTCGCGTGGCCGCACAGCTCCGCGGCGCGCGCGTAGCCCCGCACAGTGGGTCCACGCTGCCGTGCGCTAGCCGCCACGGGCGCCGCAGCACGGGCACGAGCCTGGCCGCGCCGGCGCGCCTGTGGGCATCCAGCACATCGAAGTGCGGCGGCCGCGCGCGCGCTCAACCGCCTGTGATCTCGGTCCGAGGCGGCTGACCGAACTTGCGCGCGTACTCGCGACTGAACTGCGTCGGGCTCTCGTAGCCGACCTCGTAGGCCGCGCTCGCCACAGTGTGGCCCTCGGTCCGCAGCAGGCGGCGGGCCTCGAGGAGGCGCAGGTCCTTCTGGTACTGCAGGGGCGAAGTCGCGGCGATCGACTTGAAGTGCTTGTGGAAGCTCGATGTGCTCATCCCGGCGAGCTTGGCGAGGTCGGAGATGGCCAGGCTCTGCTTGAACTCGCGACGAATGTGCTCGATGGCGCGCCCAACACCGCGCGCTTGGCTGTCGTGGGCGATCAATTCGCGCAGCATGGCCCCGTGCGGCGCCAACAGCAGCCGAAGGTGGATCTCGTCGAGGACTCGAGGCGCGAGCACACGCGCCGCGATCGGCTCGTCGGCGAGCGCCAAGTAGCGAGCGAAGGCGTCGAGCAGCCCGAGATCGGTCTTGCCGACCTCCAGTGAACGCGCGCCGGCAGAAGTGAGCGTCACGTCACCGAGCTCGTGCCGCAGGCTGCGCAGGCGGGACAGGTCGAGCGACGCGATCAGCGCGAGGTACGGAGCCGCGCTGCTGGCCTTGGTGATCCGTGACACGACTGGGAGGGTGTGGCTGACGATCAAGGACTCCCCGGCGCCGAAGCGAACGCTGCGTTCGCCCAGCATCGTCTGTTTCTCGCCTCGCAAGATCAGGCAGATGACGGGATCGTAGATCGTGGCATCGAGCGTCGTCGGTCGGAGGTGGCGCAGGACGAGTAGCCCAGGCATGGGCCTCGCCATCTCGATCTCTGAGCCGTTCTGACCTGGCAGATGGCGCTCAGCCTGTCGCTCGAGATCAGAGATGCCCACGCGAGGTAGCCTAACACGTGTCTCGGCCGGCACAGCAACCTCCAGAGGCTCGTAGGATTGGGCAGCCAATTCGTACGATCTGACACGGCCAGAGGACGACGACTGCCGTAGTGTGTGCTCGCATGACGACCACCGTTCACGCCTACGCAGTCCACGAGCCGGGCGGCCAGCTCCTGCCCTTCGAATACGAGCTCGGCCCGCTCGGTCCGCACGACGTCGACCTGAACGTCAAGAGCTGCGGCATCTGCTTCAGCGACGTCAGCATGATGGACAACGCCTGGGGCTTCACGCCTTACCCGCTCGTGCCCGGGCACGAGATTGTCGGCGAGGTCCGTGCGGTCGGCGAGCACGTCCGTCATCTGGCGGTCGGCGACGTGGTCGGCATGGGGTGGCATGCCGGCTACTGCATGGTGTGTCGTCAGTGCATGAGCGGCGATCATCACATGTGCGCGGGTGCGGCGAGCACGTTCATCGGTCGGCACGGTGGCTACGCAGACATTGTCCGCGCCCAGGCCAGCGCCGTGTTCAAGCTGCCCAAAGGCGTCGATGCCCGGACAGCCGGCCCGCTGATGTGCGGCGGCATCACGGTGTTCAGCCCCTTCGTGCAATACGGGATCTCTCCAACGGCGCGCGTCGGCGTGATCGGCATCGGCGGGCTTGGCCACATGGCGGTCAAGTTCGCCCGGGCGTGGGGATGTCACGTGACCGCCTTCACCTCGACGGAGGCCAAGGAGCAGGAAGCCCTCGAGCTGGGCGCCCACGTGGCGCTGAGCTCTCGTGACAAAGAGGCGATCGAGCGCGCGGCGAAATCCTTCGACCTGCTGTTGTCCACGGTCAACGTCCCCCTCGACTGGGGGGCGTACATCGGCAGCCTCGCCCAGCGTGGGCGCCTGCACGTCCTCGGCGCCGTGCTCGAGCCGATTCCCGTGGCCGCGACCTCGTTGATGATGAGCCAGCGCTCCGTGTCGAGCTCGCCCGCCGGCAGTCCCTCCGACATCGCGAAGATGCTCGACTTCGCCGGCCGACACGGGATTCAGCCGACGACCGAGCACTTCGCCTTCGACCGCATCAACGAGGCGATCGACCACTTGCGCAGCAACAAGGCTCGCTATCGAGTAGTCCTCGATCGCTGATCGGAGTCGAGACGCGCGCCGGGCGAGTCCCGCGGAGCTTCTCGCATGCATGGAGGGGGCGGTCCTCGGCGGGGAGACGACCAACTGCCAGACGGCGTAGTACGCGGCCCGGCGGCGCGCCCGTCGCGCGGCCGGCACGTCCGTCACGGTCGGCGCCTCCTTCACCGCGACCCCCTGACGAACGCCTCGACGGGCGGTTGATCTTTTCTTGATGCCCGAGCGCCCCGGCTTGACCGCGGCGAGATCGGGGAGGCGGTACGACCTGGGTGCAAGGAGTCACCCATGCGCCGGCCGTCCGCCAGCATCCTTCCAGCCGTCCTGGCCGCCATCGTCCCCACCCTGGGCAGTCCGGCGCACGCTCGAGCGCTGGATGGCGGGGCGCCCGACGCCGACGCCTCCGTTCCCGCGGACGCTCCCGCGCAAGCGCGGCTCGAGGAGCTCGTCGCGCGCGTTCGTCAGCTCGAAGCCGCGCGAGACGCCCGCGCCGCCGCTCCCACGAGAACGCCGGGGACCGCCGACGCGGGCGCCGCGCTTGCGACCCCCGCGAGCGACACCGCGCGGAGCCCGTTCGTCCTCGGCGGCTACGCCGAGGCGCTGTACCAGTGGAACTTCAACAACCCGTCGAACGACATCACCAACTTTCGCGGCTTCGACAATCGTCACAACACCTTCACCCTCTCGAACGTCGCGCTCGAGGCCGCGTGGGACTACAAGAGACTCGTCGGCCGATTGGCGCTACAGGTCGGCCACACGCCTTCGACCTACTACCTGAGCGAGCCGAACGCAGCAGGCGCGACCGGCGCGAACGCCAGCGACGCCGGGCTCTGGAAGTACGTCCAGCAGGCGTACGCCGGATACCGCTTCGGAGTCGGTCGCGGGCTCACCCTGACCGCGGGGATGTTCCTGTCGCCGATCGGCCCGGAGTCGATCGCGGTACACGACAACTGGAGCTGGTCGCGCTCGAACCTGTTCTTCGGGCTGCCGTTCTATCACACGGGCGTGCGGGCTTCGTACGCGCTCACGGACGAGTGGGCCGTGACGCTCGCCGGCTACAACGGTTGGAACTCCGTCGTCGACAACAACGACGAGAAGTCGGTCTCGGCCCAGCTCACGTACGAGCGAGCCGACATCGCCGCGTCGCTCCTCTATTTCGGCGGCATCGAGCGTCCCCATGGTGCGCCCGAAGGCCGCGCCTGGCGCCATCTCTTCGACTCCCACGTGAGGTGGCACGCGAGGCCGTGGCTCTCGCTCCGCGCGCACGCGAACGGAGGCGTCGAGCCGAACGAGCTCGGCGTGAGCGCGTGGGCGGCGGGCGCGCTCTACGCCCGCCTCCGGGTCGTCGACCAGCTCTTCTTCGCCGTCCGCGGTGATGTCTTCTACGAGCACGTCGCCGCGGGCGCCGCCGGGCGAGCGGCGCCGATCTTTTGGCCGGCGCCGTGGGTCAGCTCGGGCACGGCGACCGTCGACTACCGGCCGCACGAGCGCGTGTCGTTCCAGCTCGAGTACCGCCACGACCACGCCGGCGCCGACATGTACTTCGGAGGCGACGTCGCTGGAGACGGCGTCGCGACCCCGTTTGTCGCGAACCGCGCCCAGCAAAACACCCTCACCATCGGAGCGACCACGTGGTTCTGAACGGAGCGAACGACGATGCCACTCTCATCAACCCGCGGCGTGTCCGTACCCCAACCGTCTCCCTGAGGAGCTGAATCATGGACGCCGTCTTCCTCTCCATCCTTTTCGGGTTCTTTCTGCTCACCTGGGGCTTCGTGCGCCTCTGCGAGAGGGTCTAGCCATGACGTCACTGCTCGTCGTCGGCGGCGTCCTCGCCGCGCTCCTCCTCGCCTACCTGACCTTCGCGCTCCTCTTCCCGGAGAGGCTGTCATGACGGCGAACGCGGCCCTCCAGCTCGTCGCCTTCCTGGTCGCGCTGCTCGCGCTCGCCGCGCCGCTCGGCTCGTACATGGCGCGCGTGTACAGCGGCGAGGCGCGCCTCGCCCAGCGCGCGCTGGGGCCGATCGAGCGCGCCTTCTATCGACTGGCCGGCGTCCGCTCCGACGAGGAGATGTCCTGGAAGGAGTACGCCGTCAGCGTGCTCGTCTTCAATCTGCTCGGCGCGCTCGTCGTCTATGTCCTGCAGCGCACGCAAGCGGCGCTGCCGCTCAATACGACCAGCGTCGGGAACGTGTCGCCGGAGGTGTCGTTCAACGCCGCGGTCAGCTTCGCCACGAACACGAACTGGCAGGCCTACAGCGGCGAGACGACGATGAGCGCGCTCACCCAGATGGTCGGGCTCGCCGTGCAGAACTTCGTGTCGGCGGCGACGGGCATGGCAGTTTTGGTCGCCTTCATTCGCGGGTTCACGCGACGCACGAGCGAGGGACTCGGCAGCTTCTGGGTCGACCTGACCCGCTCGACGCTGTACATCCTCCTGCCGCTCTCGTTCGTGTTGGCGCTGCTGCTGGTCCCGCAGGGCGTCGTTCAGACCTTCTCCGGCTCCGCGACGGCGCGCATGCTCGACCCGGTGAGCGTCGACGCCGGCACCGTCGGCGATCAAGTCCTCGCGCTCGGTCCGGTGGCCTCACAGATCGCCATCAAGCAGCTCGGGACCAACGGCGGCGGGTTCTTCAACGCGAACTCGGCCCACCCCTTCGAGAACCCGACGCCGCTCTCGAGCTTCCTCGAGGCGCTCGCGATACTGCTGATCCCGGCGGCGCTCTGCTTCTCGTTCGGGGCGATGGTGAACGACCGTCGGCAGGGCTGGGCCGTCCTCCTCGCGATGCTGGCGATCTTCCTCCCGTTGCTGATCGCCACGACCGCGTTCGAGCAAGGCGGCAACCGGCTCTTCGACGCCGCGGGGGTGGATCAGCTCGCGTCGACGGCCTCGTCGGGCGGCAACATGGAGGGCAAAGAGGTCCGCTTCGGGATCGCGAACAGCGCGCTCTGGGCGACCGCGACGACCGCCGCGTCGAACGGCTCGGTCAACGCCATGCACGACAGCTTCACGCCGCTCGGCGGGCTCGCGCCGATGTGGCTGATGCAGCTCGGCGAGATCGTCTTCGGCGGCGTCGGCTCCGGGCTCTACGGCATGCTCGTGTACGCGATCATCGCCGTCTTCATCGCCGGCCTCATGGTCGGGCGAACTCCTGAG
>CAZHGG010000064.1:0-13054 GCA_964531755.1 uncultured Polyangiaceae bacterium | reverse complement strand
CCCCCGGTACCGCCCCCTGGTACCGGTACTGGTACCACCCCCCCGGTACCGCCCCCTGGTACCGGTACTGGTACCACCCCCCCGGTACCGCCCCTCGCCGACCTTCAGCGAGCAGCCGCTGGACGAGCCACGCTGACGGGCGCGCTCGCCATCGAGATGGAGCTGGGGCGCGTGCTGGAGCGGTACGCGCTCACCTCGGATGAGATCGCTCGCGCCGGCGCAGCCTTCGCGTCGCCCTCGGCGTGGTGGCCCAAGGGCAAGCGCCCCGCGCCTGACCACGTGACGCTCAACGACCTCGCAGGCTTCCACGGTGACGCTGGCTACGAGTGGCGCGCCCTCGCCGCGCTCGTGGCCTTCGTCCGCTCGCCTCGCATTCGAAAACCCTCTGCACCGACCTCGCCGCGTCGCGCGCCCCTGAAGCCGCTCACCGCGGAGGACAGAGCGCGCCTTCTCGGCACCACGCCCGCCATACCAACCACGGAGACAGCACGGTGAGCGTCTCCCCCGGCATGACGCCGGGGGCTTCGGTCTGAACTGAAAGGTTAGGCTCATGGACAACGACAGAATCGCAGCAGTGGCAGCCCGCGCAGCACACGAGGTCAACAACCTCTACAACGAGGCGATCGGCGACCCGCTCTCCCCGCCGTGGAACCAGCTCACCGAAGCGCAGCGCAACGGTGCCATCGCGGGCGCGAAGCACGCTCTCGCGGGCGGCTCGCCCGAGGACTCGCACAACCTGTGGCTGGAGTCGCGCCGCGCGGAGGGGTGGACCTACGGCCCCGTCAAGGACTTCGTCGCGAAGACATCGCCGTGCTTCCTCCCGTACGCGGAACTCCCCGAGGCGCAGCGTCGGAAGGATGCGCAGTTTCAAGCCGTCGTGCGCGCCGTCGCGGAGGCGCTTCGGTGACGATGCCGGTGCTCACCGCTGGACCGCTTCCTCCCCGGGCATCGCTGCCGCTTATGCCCGGGGTATCCGCGGTGGCAACACACTGGAGCGAAAACCGATGAAGACGAACGCCACAGCGCGATGGATCGACGAGGATGCGGAGCGCGCGGTGCTGGCCGCCCCGCTCCTGGTACCGTCCTACGAGGATGACCAGGGCCGGTGTTCGAATGGCCCGCTCCGCCGGATGCGCGCCATCGTCTCGGCGGGCGATTTCACCGATCCGCGGCACGCCACCATCTGGGAGGCGATGGTGGCGGTGGACGCGCGCCGTGAGCCGGTGGACCTGAACACGCTCTCCGCCGAGCTGCGCGCGCGGGGCCTGATCAACACCGTGGGCGGCGCGCAGTACCTCGGCGAGATCACGGACGCGATCCCCACCGTGGCGCACTGCGAGGCGCACGCGCGCCTCGTCGCGAAGCTCGCGCGGGTGCGTCGGCGTCGCTCGCGCCTTGCGGAGATGGTGCGAGTGATCGACGACGGGGCGCTCGGGCTGGATGACACCCTCGCGGCGCTCGACACCCGCGCCGCGGCTCTCATGGAGAGCCGCCCATCGACGGGCACCTCCGCCGAGGATCACGGCGAAGCGGCCATCGAGCTGGTGATGACGGTGCGTGAGGCACGAGGAGCGCGCCGCGTCACGACCGCGCGCTTCGGGATCGAGGCCCTCGACGGCGCACGCGACGGGTCTCACGGCGGCCTTCTCGGAGGGATCATGCCCGGTCGCGTGGTCACCGTCTCGGCGCCTCCCGCGGCCGGAAAGACCACGCTGGCGACGCAGGCCGCGCTCACCACGGCCGCCGATGGCGGACGGGTGCTGTGGTTCTCGACGGAGATTCCCGGCCGGGAGGTGGCCGTGCGCTATGCCTGCCAGAGCTCGGACCCGCCGGTGTCCCAGGTGGATGCGCTGGCGGGATGCCTCGACGATGACGCCCTGGCCCGTGTGATCGAGGGGCTGCGTGCGTTCAAGCGCCTGCCGATCAACATCTATGCCGACGACCTGTCGATCGACGCCATCGCCGCGACGGTGAGCGCGGAGTGCGCCGCGGGGCCCGTCGCCCTCGTGGTCATCGACTACTTCCAAGACCTCGACGAGTCGGGGCGCGAGAACGAGACCGCAGAGCAGAAGCACCGCGCGAAGGTGATCGTCGGCATCAAGCGCACGCTCTCGGTGCCCGTGCTCTTGGTGTCCAGCGTCACGAAGGATGCCCAGCGCAACGCCGCGAGCGGCAAGCGCGCGACGAGCGCCAACCTGCACGGGGCTGGCATCGCGTACGCCAGCGACGTCGTCATCGAGATCGCGCGCACCGACCCCGACGACGAGGGCGACGAGGTTGGCGTCGACCTCGTCATCACGAAAGCCAGGTACGGGAAGATGGGACGCGTGCGCTGCGAGTTCGACCAGCCACGCGGATGCTTTCGCGACACGGTCTTCCGCTACGAGGGCGCCGTTCCGGATCGAGACTCCGGCGTCGACGAGTGGCCGCGCGCGGTGGGGGATGCAGAGTGAAGACCACGGAGCTCATCGGGCACGCGCAGACGCTCGCGCTCAACGCAGACCTCGCGCTGAAGCGCGCCGAGCGCGCAGGACTCGACGTGGAGAAAGAGCGCGCGCGGCATCGAAGCACGCGTCACGGCGTGGTGGGGGTCGCCATGAGGATCACTCTTCAGGGAGTCGTAGCGTCCATGTCGAAGCAAAAGCGCGCGGAGCTCGCAGCAATCCAGACCGATCCCCGTGCCCGTGCAGCGCTGGCAGAGTCGCACGCTGCGCGACCGCAGAAGGTGCGGAGGCGCGATGTCCTCGCGACCGCGCGGTCCCTCCCGGACGGCTCCGTGATCGTGCTCGCGAAGGGCCTTGCGTTGGTGTGCACGCCCAACGCCCGCATGCACCCGCAGGTGGAAGCGCAGCACCGTCGCAACGAGCGTGAGACGATCGCGCGAGCGCTCGCTGGCGTGAAGCGCCCCGCAGGACCGTGGGAGGTCGTGATCGTGCGGCAGGGGCCGCGCCGTCTCGACGACGACAACGCCACGGCGAGCGCGAAGACGCCTCGCGACGCAGTGGCCGCGTGGCTTGGCCTCGACGACGGCGACGCGCGCTTCCGCTGCGCGGTGCAGCAGGAGAAGACGAAGGGCTACGGAGTGCGCATCGAGGTGCGCGCGGTGGCGGAGGAAGCTCAATGACCCGCGACGTGATGCGGCTGCTCGCCGTGCTGGTGGCGTTGTCCCTCGCGGCGTCGTGGGGCATGACGTGCGGCGCGCTCCAGGTGGCACGTGAGTCCGTCAGGGGGCGACGGTGACCAGGCGCATCCTTGTGATCTGCGGATCGCGTGCTCTCGACGCATCCCCGCGCCCACGCCGCTGGGCAAAACGCGAGATCGCTGCGGCGCTCGCGCGCTTTGCCCCCGACGTCGTCGTGCACGGCTTCGCGCGAGGCCCGGACACGTGGGCCGACGAACTCGCGGCCTGCCTGGAGCTGCCGCGCGTGCATTTCGCGCTCTCCGTCGACCGGCCGTGGTGCTTCGACGCTCGCGGCGTCGGCCGTCTCGCGAAGGGAGCTGAGCGCTACACCTACGACGGAGCCCCGAAGGTCAAGCCGCTCGCGCGCAACGAGGCGATGATGCGCTGGGCCGCGGACAGGAGCACCGAGGGCCACATCGTCATGGTGCTCGCCCTGCGCGCCCCGTGGGCCACGACGAAGGGGACCGCGCATGCGCTCACGTGCGCCCGGGACTTCGAACTCGCCGTCACCGCCCCCGACCTCCCGCCGGATGCATGGCCCGATGAGAGCGACGCACACGAAGGACAGCACGGGGCGTGACCCCGAAGGAGATCACATGTTCGACGCATCCCCGCGCCCCATCACTCGCGACGACCCGGAGCTCGCCCGCCTCCGCGTGCTGCTCGCGGCCCTGCGGCCCGACTGCGCCGACCCGATGGAGCCCCCGACGACAGAACCGCTGCCCTGCCACGTTCCGGCTCCTCGCGACTCCATGGCCGGGTGGGGAGACCTGCCACGTGGCTATGGCCGCTCGCAGGGCTCTGGCGAGTCGCTGGAGGGCGACCGATCGGTGTCGGGCATCCTCGAAGCCGTCGACGCCCTTCCGGCCCCTGCCGGTCCCGTCCTGCGTTGGCTGCGGGGCAACGCCAGGGCTTCCGACGGAGTGCGTGGCGTGGCGGTGTCGCTCGCCTTGGCGATGGGCGTGGACCTCCCGGATGGCCTTGGCGCGCGGAGGGACGCGGCGTCCGTCGCAGGGCGGCGATTGCTCTGGGGCGCTGCGGCGGCGTGGGGGAAGTGATGGAGGGGCTTGACATCCGCCCGAAGCCGTGCCGGAATATGCGCCAGAATGACCCCGGTGCCAGCGTCACAGGTGCGCCCAGCGCCTCCGCGACACCGCCGAAGAGCCGCGCGCCCGTGCTGACCGCGAAGGACATCGCGCGCCTCTTTGGCAAGCCGCTCCGCAGCGCCCAGCGCGACATCGCCGACGCGATCGCTGCCGGGGTGCCGACCGTCCCGGTGCTCGCGCGGGGGCGCGGGAAGCCGCCGCTCGCGGTGGACGAGGCGGCGTACGTGGCGTGGCGGTTCGGGGACAGCGCGGCCGCGTCGCTCGCCGACGCCGCCTGAAAGGTTCCCACCGCCCGAGGGGTCTCCCTCGGGGCCGCACGTCGAGCCGCGCCTCGCGCGGACAACCCTCGGCGTGCGGTGGACATCCATTCCCACCGCCCCGCGGTAGGGCGGCGCAACCGCTCGCGAGAGCATCGGCGCCGTTCCCGCAACACGCCAGCACGATGGTGTGGGGGCCAATACAACGAGAACGGCTGTACGCGGTGTAGCCCACCGCGCACGGCCAGCCCGTTGCGCGCCACGCAGACCCCCGGGAGTGTCGCCGCCTGCGCCACAGGCGGATGACTTGGGGCCAAGGCGTGAGCCAGCGCGCGGCGGGATCGTGCACATTGCAGGTGGAGGGCGGAGCGTCCTCGCGGTCTCATAAGCCGCGTCAGCCGGGTGCGACACCCGGACCTGCAACCGGCCCCGATGCGCGTCCTCCACGCGCAGAAGGGTCTCACCTGCGAACCCCTCGCGACCGGCCTGCGCTGTCCGTGAGTCCCCGGGCGCCGTCGTCCCCGCCATGATCGGCGGACACCACGACGGATCAACGCCCGGGGGCGAGCGCTTCATTGCGCAGCAGCTTGACGCATGGCTGATTGACGGATGGCACCAAGACCGAAGAAACGAAGCTCTGCGAAGGCGGCAGGAGCGGTGCGTCGCAAGACGGCCCTCCAGCTTCACATCGAAGGACACACCTTCGAGGCCATCGGTCAGAAGCTGGGCGTTACGCGTCAGCGCGCGCATCAACTCGTCTCAAAGCAGCTCACCGAAACGGCCGCGGAGCGGAAGAGCCTCGCGGGCTCGGCGCTTGATACCGACCTCGAACGGCTCGACTTCGTACTTCGCTCGCTCGCGCCGAAGATCGAGCGCGGAGACGACAAGGCCGCGCAGGCGTACATTCGGGCACTCGATCGGCGTGCAAAGCTGCTCGGCCTCGACGCCCCGTCCCGATCCGAGGTGAGCGGGCCTGGAGGAGCTCCCATCGCCCATGAGATCGCCAGCACGGAGCCCGCTGCTCTCCATGCGCGCCTTGCCGCCGCCGCTGCTCGCGCAGCTCGCGGCCCTGACGCCGGGGCAGCTCCAGAACCTGACCCCGACGGAGCGGGCTGAGATCGCCGAGGCCCTCGACGGCCACGAGCGCTCGGAGGCGCTCTCCAGCTACCGCGGGTTCTGCGAGAGCCCGCACTTCTGCAACCTCACCCTCTCGCCGCTCATGGCGGCGATCATGGACGCCTCGGAGGGGCGTGCCGTTACGACGATCGACGCTGCGACGTGCCTCACGCACTTCGGTTGCGTCCCAGGACGGCTCCCTCGTCGCGCACGACGACTCATCGCGGTGCGCGCGGGTGGCCGCGCCGGGAAGTCATCGCGCCTCGTGGCGACGAAAGCGCTGCACGCAGCGCTGACGGTGCCGCTGCCGACGCTCGCGCCTGGCGAGCGCGCCGTGTCGCTCTTGATGGCGCCCGACCTGAAGCTCGCGCATCAAGACCTCGGCTTCGTCAAAGGTTACGTCGAGGCTTCGCCCGCGCTCCGTGCGCTCGCGGTCAACGAGACCGCGGAGGAGGTGGAACTCCGCCGACCCGACGGGCTGCCGGTGTTCATCCGGGTACGCGCCGCATCCCGAGGAGGACGCGGAGGGCGCGGTTTCGTGCTCGTGTTCGCGGGGCTCGACGAGGCGTGTTTCTTTCGCGACGAGGGCTCCGGTGTCGTCAACGATCTGGAGATCTACCGCGCGATCGAGCAGCGTGTGGCGCCGGGAGGCCAGACCTTCATCGGATCGACTCCGTGGGTCGTGGGTGTGGGGCTCCTCGAAGAGACGCTCGCGCGAGACTTCGGCGCGCATCAGCACGCGCTCTGCGTCATCGCACCGACGCGCACGCTCAACCCGACATGGGATCCTACCGGGGAGATCGAAGCATCGATGCGCGAGACCGACCCCGAGAATGCCGACCGGGAGATCCTCGCGATCCCGTTGGCCGCAGGGTCTCGTCTCTTCTTCGACAAGGCATCCATCGATTCAGCGACGGATGCCGCCCGTCCGCTCGACCTGCCGCCCGAGCCAGGCGGGCTCTACGGCGCGGCTGGCGACTTCGCCTTTCGCCGTAACGCTTCTGCGCTCGCGATCGTGCGGCGCCATCCGAATCCAGAGGGCGACGAGCTTCGCGACCGATTCGAGCTGGTCTTCCTCGACGAGCGAAACCCCGAGCCCGGAGCACCTCTGAAGCCCGCAGCGGTGGTGGACGACTTCGGCCCGTCAGTCGTGCGATACGGCGCCACGGAGGGCCTTGGTGCGGACTCCCACGAGCGCGATGATGTGGCGCTGGAGATGGCGCGCTACGGCGTGACGGTGGTCCCCCTTCCTGAAGGCCAGAGCGGCAAGGCTGAGCAGTACCTGTTCTTTCGTCGTCTCCTGCGCGAGGGACGGTGGTCGATGGCGAAACATCCCCGTCTGCGCGCGCAGATGAACGGCGTCGTCGGCAAACCCGCGCCCGGCGGTGGCCTTTCGATCAGCTCCCCGACGACGCCCGACGGCGCGCACGGCGACCTCGTGAGCGCAGTGGTTGGCGCCGCGTGGCGCGCGCGGTTCGCCGAGCTGCCGACCGATGCTCCAACGGATGTTGCCGGACCGATTCCGACGAGCACCTGGTAGCCCCGCACGATGCCCATCCTCGACCGCATCACGACGCTCGGTGAGGCGCTCTACGACTTCGCGATGGATCGCCTGCGCCCCTCGCGCGGTGACCTCGGTCGCGACGTGGCAGCGCCGGCGCCGTGGTCAGACCGAGAGGCCCGTGTCCTCGGCTCGCTGGCCACGCCCGAGACCGTGACGGCCGCCATCCTCCGGCGCAACCGCGGGGAGCTGCGGGACTGGGCCGACATGGCCGACAGCGCCCGCCGGAACTTCCCTGTGCTGCACGCCGAGCTCGCCACGCGCGAGCAGTCGGTGCAGGAGACCGACTTCGACGTGATCCCGGGTGAGGGATCGAACCAGCGCGCGGCCCGCCGCGCGGCCGACGCCTGCAACGAGCTCCTCGCGCACTGGCAGGCTCGCGACGACTCCTCCGACGAGTGGGGGTCGTGGGACCGCTGGGTCGCGGAGTGGGTGGCTGCGGCCTACTACCCGGTCGCCGCGCACGAGGTGGTGTGGCGGCGCGACGCCCGCGTGGTGTTCCCCGACGCGTGCGCGCACATCGCCGAGCGGCGCTTCAGCTACGCGGCCGACCGCTTCGACCCGCGCCCGTGGGTGCCGCGCCTCCTCGACGACGAGCAGCCCGACTCGGCCTTCTTCCAGCCGCCCTACGGCGTCGCCATCGACCGCCTCCACGCCGACAAGGTGCTCCTCCACCGCCGCCGTGTGGTCGGCGGGCACCCCGCCAGCGAGGGCCTCTTCGCCGCGCTCGTGTGGCCCTGGCTCTTCCAGACGTCGAGCTGGCGAGATCTCATGCGTCTTCAGGAGACGCTCGGCGTGCCCGGGGTCATCGGCTACTACAGCGCGGGCGGGGCGAAGGCCGACGGGAACCTCTCCAAGATGAACGGCGACCGCAAGGCGACCGCCGAGGAGCTCGCGCTCGGGCGCGCGACGCTGGCGATGATGACCGGCGCCCTGCGCGCGCTCCTGCCCGACACGCTCCGCCTGGAGCCCCTGCGCTACGACCTGCCCGATCGGCCGATCCAGCTCATGACGACCGAGCGCATCGACAAGCTCACCGCGCGCGTCGTGAACGGCACCGACGGCGTCTCGTCGATCGTGCCCGGCTCTCGCGCCGCTCAGCAGGTGGCGGCCGAGCAGGCCATGACGCCCTATCGGGCCGACGCCCGATACGCCGCACGCCAGGCGACGATCCTTTTCAAGCGCTACGTGCGCGCCAATCCCGACGCGTTCGGCGCGGCCTGCCCCCTCCCGCTCTGCGTCGCGCGCACCGACCCGCCCGCGTCTCCCGAGGCGGTGATGCAGATGATCGAAGCGGCGAGGCGCAACGGCTTCCGCATCCCGGAGGCGTGGGCCCACGAGGCCACGCAGATCCCGCTGCCGGGCCTCAAGGAGCGCCTCCTCGGACAGCCCGCCGAGGGCGAGGCGCAGCCCCCCGCGATGCCAGCCCCCGAAACCAACGCCCCTGCGCAGGAAGCTGCCTGAGATGCCCAACCAGAGCCAGGCAAAGGCCGCCGTTGGAGCCGCGATCGTGCTGCCCCTCCCGGCGGACGTGGCAGGCGCCGTTGCGCTCGCGGATGGGCTCCCGGCCACGGAGCTGCACTGCACGCTCGCGTACCTCCCGAGCTTCGACCGGGAGGACGCCACGAGCTTCGCCGCGCTGCGCACCGTCGTCGTCGCGTGGGCGCTCGGCGTCGCGCCGATGGAGGCGTTGCTCTCCGGCCTCGGGCGCTTCGCGGGCGACACGGCGGAGGGCGATCCGCTCTACCTGTCGGTCGACGCGCCGACGCTTCCCGCCGCGCGCCAGACGCTCGTCGAGGCGCTCACCGCGGCGGGTTTCGCGGTGAGCGCAGGACACGGCTTCACGCCCCACGTGACGCTGCGGTACCTCGCCGCGAGCGACGCGCTCCCGATGGCGCGCTTCGAAGCGCGCGCGCTCGCCTTCGACCGGGCGTCGATCTGGCGCGGCGAGCTTCGCGATGATGTGTTCCTCACGCCTCCTGCCGACCGCCTCGCCACGATGGGCGGGGTCACCCCGAGGGAGAGCTACGGCCCTGCCGTCGAGCTCTCGTTGCCGACGGAGAACGAGGGCGGCCCCTGGTGCACGCTCGCCTACGCGGTGGAGCTCAAGGGCTACAAGCTCAAGGGCGGCGGGCATGCGGTGATCTCCGCGCAGGACATCGACGACATGGTGGCGAACTTCGCGCGCTACCCGAAGGTGCCCCTCGTCGTCGAGCACGCGGACACCCGACGCGACGTCGCCGAGGTGCACCCCGAGTGGGCCGCGCCGCATGGATACGTCGTGGCCCTGCGCCGCGGGACGATGACCCGCGTCGTGGAGGGCCTGCCTACGACCGTCGCCTCCCTCGAAGGGCGCCTCGACGTGCCCCCCGTCGTGCGCCTCGCGATCAACGGCGACCCCGCGAACGACGTGCCGCCCACGTGGCCCTGGTGCTCGATCACCCCCGCCGCGGGCATGAACGAGGAGACGGGCCAGGAGGTCGGCACCGTGCTCTGGAGCGTGTCCCTCACGGCGCACCCGCGCCTCGCAGACCTGCCGCGCCTCGCCGCGGGAAAGGACCACCGACCGATGAAGCGCAACCGCGCCCCCAAGAACGCCCCCGTCACCGCCGAGCAGCCCGCGGAGCTCGGCTACTGGTACGACGAGATCTGCACGCGCGGCGACGTGCTCTCGATGCTGCGCTGCGTGCTCGACCTGCCCGTCGCGGCCACCGAGCAGCAGACGCTCGACGCGCTCGACGCCCTCGTGAAGACCGACGCCGCTGCCGCCGCGAAGGCGGGCGTCGAGGTGGCCGAGGTGCTCGAGCGCATCCGCGAGGCGCTGCGCCTGCCCGTGATCGACACCGCCACCAACGCGCCGCCCGACGTGGTCGCGAAGGTGCGCGAAGCGCTCGTGACCCTCCCGGTCGCGGCGTCCTCCGAGATGTCCGGCCGCGGCCCCGCGGCACCCCACTCCACGAAGGAGAAGACCATGAAGACCATGCTGGAGCTGGCCGCGGAGCTGAAGATCCCGGCCGCCACCGAGGAGGCCGCCCGTGAGGCGCTCCTCAACCTCTCGCGCGATGGCGCCGCCGTCCGCAGCACCCTCAACCTCTCCGCCGACGCGCCCCTCGCGCCGCGCCTCGCCGAGCTCGTCACCGCCACCGCCGAGCTGCCGAAGGTGCGCGCCGAACTCGCGGGCGTGCAGGCCGACCTCAAGGCCCGCGTCGACGCCGAGACGAAGGCCGCCGCCGAGCGCGCGGAGCTGGAGCTCGGGCGCCGCGTCGACGAGGTCTGCCTCGCGAAGGGCTGGGGAGACGAGGTGAAGCCGGCGCTCTTCGCCTTCGGCCGCACCGACCGCGCGGGCTTCGACGCGAAGTACCCCGCGCCCTCCACCACGGAGCTCGCCCAGCGCGGGCAGGACGGGGCGCGCCTCGGGCGCCTGGAGCTCAACAAGACGCCGCTCACGCCTCCGAGCGACGAGGCACCCTCCGCCTCCGCCGCGGCACGGAAGGAGATCGACGCCCTGCGCGACGTCGCCCGCCTCGCGGGCGAGGAGCTGACCGTGGTCGAGGCCTTCGCCCTCGCGAGCCGCGGCGTCACCCCGACGATTTACGCGAAGGAGCTCGGCGTCCAGCTCGGCGCCTGAGCGGCATCACCCTCCCTGGCGCGTCTCGGCGCGCCATCGCCTCCACCGCCTCCCTCGACCTCACCACCTGAAGGAACACGAACATGCAGCTCCCCGTCGAGCTCGGCCGGGCGTTCACGGGTACGAACGTGAACGCCAGCACGCTCCCCAAGTACCGCATCGTGGGCTACGGCACGCCCACGGCCTCCAACCGCAACCCCATCAACAGCCTCCACGTCACGGGCGTCGACAAGATCGCCGGCGTGGTCCAGGACGACGTGCTCACCGGCGAGCCCGGCAGCGTCTTCTCCGAGGACGGCGACGTCGTGACGATGGAGTCCGACGGCACCGCGACCATCGCCTACGGGGATGAGGTGGTCGCCGTCGCGGGCTCCACCCTCGCCAACGGCGGTCGTGTCGCCGCGCGCGGCTCCGTGTCGGCGGGCACCAACGTCCGCCTGATGGGCACCTGCGTGTCGTCCGAGACCATCCCCGCCACCGCGGGCGCCCGCCTCAGCGTGCGCCTCCGCATCGGCAGCTTCCAGGGCGCCTGATCGGCGCGCCTCCACCCACGAACACCCATCAGGAGACCGACATGCTGATCAAGGACAGCGCGCAGCGCCTGCGCGCCCGCCGCCCGACGGAGTTCGGGATGAGCCCGGCCGTCGCCGAGATGCTCACCGGCCGCGGCATCGACCCGCGCGCCCGCGCCGAGCGCCTGCGCTCGCTTCACGGTTCCATCTCGATCGCACGCGACCCGGAGCCCGGCGAGCAGGTCGCCGCGATCCGCGCGCGCTTCGGCGACACGTCACGCTTCGCCGAACTCGCGCTCACGCCCAACGATGTCGTCGTGCGGGAGCTCATCCAGCAGGCCGCCCTCGACAGCTACGACGGCGAGAACTTCGTCGGCCGCTGGTGCCCCGACCAGCCCGTCGACGTGCGCGAGGGCGAGTACAAGCTCCGCGACCGGCAGACCGAGAACCAGGAGGTGGAAGACGCCGTCGGTCCCCGGTCGAAGTCCAAGGGCATCCCCCAGGAGGTCACCGCGGGCACCTACAAGCTCGTCACCCGCTCGCTGCACGACACCGTCAGCCGACAGGTCGCCAGCGTCAACCCCTCCATCGAGTCGCGCATGATCGCGGCGATGCGGGTGCGCAAGAGCCTCCTGCGTCAGCACGAGATCCGCGCGGCCGTCGCGGCGATGACCTCGACGAACTACGCCTCGTCGTGCCGCATCACCTGCGGGAGCGGCGAGCAGTGGAACGGCGGCACCTCCGCCGATCCCGTCGACGACATGCAGGACGCCATCGCGGCGATGACGGCGCCCCCGACCCACGCGGTGATGAGCCTGGAGGTGTGGCAGGGCGCGCAGTCGAACGACGACCTCAAGGCGATCCTCGCGAGCCAGTACAACAACAAGGGCCTCCTCGGCCCGCTGGACTTCGCCCTCTACTTCGCGCTCGAAGAGGTGATCATCTCGCGGCGCAACTACACGCCCATCGGCGCGTCGACCGAGTCGCGCGTCTACGGCACCTCGCACGTGTCCCTCCAGCACGTGTCGAGCGACCCCGAGGCGCGCACCTTCATGCGCAACTTCGTGCTGCGTCAGGGCACCGGAGGGCTCGTGTCCCTCTCGTGGTCCGAGTCGGGCGTCGGCGGCGGCGTCCTCGACTACGAGTCGCTCACCTGGGACCAGGTCCACAAGGTGATCGACAACACCTACGGCGCGCTGATCATCAACGCGCGGCAGTAGCGCTCGCCACCCACCACCCTCCGGGAACCACCATGGCGAAGAACACCACCGGCGCCACGAGCGCCAACCCCACCACGGCCGCCGCACGCGCGACCGACCCCACCACCCCCGCCGCGCCGCCCACGACGGCCGACGCTCCCGGGGCCGCCGAGGCCCAGGCCACCGACGGGGACGAGACCGAGGCGCTCCGCGCCCGCGTCCGGGAGCTCGAGGCGCTCCTCGACGACGCGCACGCGGAGTCCGCGCGTCGCCTCGACATCCAGCGCGAGGACTTTGGCGCGCAGTGGGCGCGCCGTGAGCGGGAGTTCGCCGAGCGGCTCTCCCTCGCGGAGGCCGCCGCGCCGCGCCGCCGCCGCGCGGTGGCCGACTCGCGCCTCCGCATCGGCGACGCCAAGCTCCGTCCCGGCGACGCGATCCCCGACGGGACCGACCTGACGAAGAACTTTCCGTATCACTGGCCGGAGTTTGCTGAG
>CAZHGG010000063.1:10764-13068 GCA_964531755.1 uncultured Polyangiaceae bacterium | reverse complement strand
AGCGCTCCGCGCTTCGAGCCCTCGATCGACGCCGGCCCCGGCTCGGCGCGGCCCCTGCCGCCGCTCTCGCCGCTCCCGCCGCGCCGCGCGATCCCGCTCGCGCCGCCCACCCCCGAGCCGCCCACGCGGAGAAAGACGCTCATCGTCGGCCCGCCGCCTCCCGGCGCGCCGGCCTCGAGCGCCGACTCGCTCGCGCCAGGGAGCCTGCGCCTGCCGTCCTCTCAACGGCTCCCCACCATCGACGAGCCGGCGCTGTCGTGGTCGGCCGGTCGGCTGGTGTCGACTCCACCGGGCGCGATCCCCGCGCCGAGCGTCTTCCCCCCGCCCTCGGCGGCCCACTTCGCGAAGGCCGCCGCGCTCGTGACGCCGGGCGACGGCGCGGTGACCCAGCACGCGAGCGGCGTCATCGTGGCGCGCCCCTCCGTGGCGGTGCCCTTCGCCACCCGGCTCGAGAGCATCCGCGCGATGTCGGGCGCGCTCGACTCGAAGATCCTCGAGCGCAAGCAGCGCGGCGCCTCGCTCGGGGAGACCTTCGGCGGCCTCGGGAGCCCGCTCGTCGAGCTCGTGGGCGACGGGCACCTCGTCGTGGGCCCCAAGCCCGGCCACACCCTCTGGACGTTCACGCTCGACGGCGCGCCGTGCAGCGCGCGCGAGGACCGCGTCCTCGGCTTCCAGCTCTCGCTCTCCTACGAGAACGAGCGGGTCGCGCTCGGGCCCGCGGAGCTGCGCGTGGTCCGGTTCGCGGGGGCGGGCGCCGTGGTCCTCGAGACCTCGAGCGCCCTCGTCACGCTGGGGGTGACGCCCGCGAGCGGGATCGTCGTGCGCCGCGAGGTGGTCGTCGGCTGGCTCGGGATCCTCGACATCACTCCGGTCCTCCCGGCGGACGCGCCAGGTGCGCACCACGGGCTCGTGCGCTTTCAGGGCGAGGGCAGCGTGCTCGTCTCCGGGCTGTAGGTCGGCGGCGAAGGCGCGCAAAAGGCCCACGCCGCCGCGAATCGGTCTATCGTCACGCCGTGGCCCCCAAGCACGAGAGCGAGCCGAGCGCGCCCCCGCTCGATCCGAAGGCCAAACGCGCCCGACGCCGCTCGCTGGCCGAGGACGCCCTCAACCTGCCGAACCTCATCACGTTCGCGCGGATCTTGATGATCCCGGCGTGCCTCGCCCTCCTCCAGTCGAACACGCCGCGCGGGTGCTTCTTCGCGGCGCTCGTGTTCACCTTCGCGGCCCTCACCGACGCGCTCGACGGCTACCTCGCGCGCAAGATGGGCATCGTCAGCGTGCTCGGCAAGTTCATGGACCCGCTCGCCGACAAGCTCATCGTGATGGCCTCGCTCATCTACCTCGTGCCGCTCGGGCGCGTGCCCGCGTGGGTGGTCGTCGTCATCCTCGGCCGCGACATCACGATCACCGGCCTGCGCAGCGTCGCGGCGAGCGAGGGCGTGGTGATCTCCGCCGGCCAAGAGGGCAAGACGAAGACCGCTCTGCAGATGGTCGGGGTCATCGCGATCCTCGTCGGCTTCCCGTACCCCATGAGGTACCTCGGGTTCATCGACCTCGGCATCGTCGACCTCGCGCGCGTGGGGCGCGCGCTCGTCTACCTCTCCCTGTTCTTCTCGCTCGCGAGCGCGATCGACTACGTGCGGATCTTCGGCGCGGCGGTCGAGGCGAAGGACAAGAAGCTCGCGAAGGAGCGCGCCTCCACGTCGGACCTGTCGCCCGAGTCCGACACCGGCCCCTCCTGAAGCGCGCGGGCCACGGCGCCCGCCGGCCCCGCTTGCCAAGCCGCGCTCACCTATGCGAAGTTCCGCGCCATGAAGCGGAACCTCGCACCCGTGCGCCTCGGCGCCGCCATGGCGGCGCTCGCCCTCGGGCTGGCGGTCCTCGTCGGGCAGGCCTCTTGCTCGAACCAGAGCGAGGGACAGCGATGCAACACCCTCGGCGACAACGGCGGCAACGACGACTGCCAAGACGGCCTCGTGTGCAAGCCGAAGGCCCAGCTGAACGGCGCCCAGGACGACCTCTGCTGCCCGCTCACCGGCACCCCCACCGTCGCGGCGTGTCAGGCGCCCGGCGGCGGCGCCGTGGTGCCGCCCCCCGCCGAGGCGGGCCCCGCGCCCGACGCGACCCCGGGCGACGCCTCGTCCGACGCCTCGTCCGACGCCTCCGACGCCTCCGACGCCCCGGGCGACACCGGGACCGACGCGGCCCCGGGCGACGCCTCGACCGACGCTCCGACCGACGGCGGCTGACGTGCCCGCCGAGTCGCTGGTCGGTCACGCGCAGGGCGCGTTCGTCCTGGCGGTG
>CAZHGG010000063.1:0-10754 GCA_964531755.1 uncultured Polyangiaceae bacterium | reverse complement strand
GCTCTCGCTGCCCGTGCTCCTCGCGACGCTCTTCGCGGGCCTCGTCGTGGGCGCCTTCCAGGGGGCGACGCAGATCCAAGACCCCGCGGTCTCCCACCTGCCGCGCGTCCTCGCCGGCGCGCTCGCGCTCGGCGTCGCCGCGCCGTGGATGGGCCGCGCCCTCGTCGAGCTCGCCACGCGCGTTCTCGGCGCCGCCGCAGGCTGAGGCCTCGCGCCCCACGCGCCCGCCGTCGCGCTCCGCCCCGGTTGACCTGCGCGGGCGCCTGTGGTAGCCACGGGGAAGTGACTGAATCCTCATTCACCACCCGAAAGCGCCGCGCGAAGCCCTCCGCGAAGCAAGCCGCGCGGAGCGACGCGCCCGACAGCCCGCCCGCGCGCCGCAGCGGCGACAAGCGCGAGCGCATCCTCAGCGCGGCGGTGCGGGTCTTCGCGCGGAGCGGCTTCCACGCCACGCGCGTGAGCGAGGTCGCCAAGGCCGCGGGCGTCGCCGACGGCACGATCTACCTTTATTTCCGGTCGAAGGACGAGCTGCTCGTGTCCCTCTTCGAAGACCGGGTGGAGCGCCTCCTCGCGTACATGGAGCGCGAGCTGCCCAAGCGCGCCGACGCGAGCGCGCGCTTGCGCGCCGTCATCGAGCTGCAGCTCGGCCTGCTCGAGGGCGAGCGCGAGCTGGCCGAGGTCATCACGGTCATCCTGCGCCAGTCGACCAAGCTCATGAAGGAGTACGCCGCGCCACGCTTCATGGAGTACCTCGACGCCATCGCGCGCGTGGTCGCCGAGGGGCAGGCCACGGGGCAGTTTCGCACCGACGTGTCGCCCAACCTCATCGCGCGCGCCACGTTCGGCGCCCTCGACGGCATCGTCCTCACGTGGGCCCTCGGGCGCGCGGAGCACGGCGCCCTGGGCCGCGCCGCCAAGCAGCTCGCCGACGTGCTCCTTCGGGGGCTCTCGGCGTGAGCGCGCGCGAGCGCAGGTGAGCGTGACCCTCGCGCCGGGCAAGCAGCTCGAGCTCCGCGCGCGCGTGCTGCGCGACGTGCGCGCCTTCTTCGCGTCGCGCGGGTTCGTCGAGGTCGAGACGCCGTGCCTCGTGCCGTCGCCCGGGCTCGACGTGCACCTCGCGGCGTTCGAGGTGAAGACCCGGTCACCCAACCGCTATCTCATCACCTCGCCGGAATACCAGATGAAGCGGCTCCTCGCGGGGGGCGAGCGCGGGGCGGGGCGCATCTTCCAGGTGACGCGCGCGTTCCGCGACGACGAGCGGGGCGAGCGGCACAACCCCGAGTTCTCGCTGGTCGAGTTCTACCGCGCGCCCGGGTCGATGGCCGACACGCTGCGCGACACCGAGCAGCTCGTCGCCAAGGTGACCGGCGGCGAAGTGCACCTGCGCGCCCCGCGTGAGCGCCGCATCTCGACCCGCCCGCCCTTCCCTCAGCTCACCGTGTGCGACGCCTTCGCGCGCTACGCCGGCCTCCCGGCGGCTCGCGTGCTCGAGCTCGCCGAGCACGACGAGGACACCTTCTTCCGCGTGCTCGTCGACCAGGTGGAGCCGGCGCTCGCCGAACTCGACCACGCGGTGTTCCTCATCCACTACCCCGCGTCGCAGGCCTCGCTCGCGCGGCGCGTCCCCGACGCGCCCCACCTCGCCGAGCGCTTCGAGCTCTACGTCGCGGGCGTCGAGCTGTGCAACGGCTTCGGCGAGCTCACGTGCGAGACCGAGCAGCGCGCCCGCCTGCTCGCCGACCAGGCCACGCGCGCGGCCCGCGGCCTGCCGGTGTACCCGCTCGACGAGCGCTTCCTCGGGGCGCTCGCGGCAGGCCTGCCGCCCTGCTCCGGCAACGCGCTCGGGCTCGACCGCCTCGCGGCGCTGACCGCGGGCACGACCCGCATCGGCGAGGTGCTCGCCTTCACCGACGACGAGCTGTAAGGCGCGCGGTGGCGCGCCGCTAGACGTGGAAGGGGCCCGTCACCTCGTAGGTCACGGCGCCGCCGGGCGCGCGCTGCGAGCTGAAGTAGAGGCGGGTCCCCGACGGATCGAACGCCGGGCCCGTGACCTCCGAGCCAGGGTGGTCTACGACCTGGAGCACGGCCCGGAGCGAGCCGTCGGGCAGGATCGCCACGAGCTGCAGGTCGTCACCGTCCTCGGCCACGAGGATGTCGCCGCCGGCGCTGCCCGTGAGGTTGTCCACGCCCCGCAGGAACGGGTCGGCCGCGGTCAGGGGGTCGTAGTGGACGCGAATCGCGCGGGCGACCACGTCGTACTCCCAGACGCGATCGTCCCCCTTCGTGGAGAAGTAGACCCTTCCGTCGTAGTACCAGAGCCCCTCCCCACCGTTGAACGCGGTGCTCTCCGGGACCTGCTCGCGGGTCGCGAGCGCGCCCGTGACCTCCGGATCGGGGACGGCGTGCCAGGTCACCGCGACGCCCACCACCTGGGCGACCTCGAGCACGCCCGCCGAGAGATCGAGCCGACCGGCTGCCCGCGCGCCCGCGGGGGTGAACCGGTAGAAGCGACCGTCGGGCTCGTCTTCGGTGAGGTAGACGTGGCCCTGGACGGGATCGACGATGGCGGCCTCGTGGCGGAAGACGCCCAGCGCCGGGCGCGCCTCGCCGGGCGCGGCCCCCGTAGGATCGCACTCGAAGACGCGCCCGCGCGCGTGCTCTTCGCACGAGAGCCACGTCCCCCACGGGGTGGGCCCGCCCGCGCAGTTCGTGGAGGTCCCCGTGAGGATCGCGTACGCGTCGACCAGCACGCCGCGCGCGTCGAAGCGCAGCGCCCCGACGCCTCCGGCGGACGCCTCCGAGTTCGAGACGTAGACCCACCCGCCGCCCGAGAGCGGGAACACGGCGCCGCCGTCGGGCGCGGTGTGCCAGTGGTACGCGCTGGTCGCGACCGGGGGCACGCCCGTCCGCGCCACGATCCGTGAGGTGAATCCCCGCGGGAGCCGCAGGTGGTTCGCGTCGGCCGGCTCGAGCGGGCCCAGGTTCGCGAGGTTCGATCGGAGCGGCGGGGGGGTGGTGTCGGCGACGTCCGCCGCGCTCGGCGCGTCCGCCGCGCTCACCGCGTCCGCGTCCGTCGGCGCCGCGGCGTCGAGCGGCGCTGCCAAGGCGTCCCCCGGAGGCAGGGCGCCCGCGGGGTCAACCGCGCCCGAGGACAGGTGGCGCGCGCCGCACGCCGCCAGGGGGCGCGCCATCGCCACGGCGAGGCCAGCGAGGCTCAAGCGGAGCAGGTCACGTCGAGGGAGCGTCGCCATGGGCACGAGTCTCGCACACGCGCCCAGCGGGTGCTCCGGGCGCGCGGGCCGGCCGCAGAAATGGGTGCGATCCCGGCGGCGGTGCACTAGTGAAGGGCCATGCTCACGTTCGAGGAAGCGCGCCTCCGCCTGCTCGAGCTCGCGGCGCGCCTCGGCCCGCGGGCCGTCGAGCGAGCGACGCTGGACGACGCCGACGGCCGGGTGCTCGCCGCCGACCTCGTCGCGCCCGACGACCTGCCGCCGTTCGACGCCTCCACGATGGACGGGTACGCGGTCTCCTGCGCGAGCCTCGAGGCCGCGCTCGCCGCGCCGGGCGACCGCCGCGGCGTACTCGGCGTCGTGGGCGAGAGCCGCACTGGCCACCCCGTGAGCCCGCTTTCAGCCGGCGCGGTCATGCGTATTTTTACCGGTGCAGAATTGCCGCCTGACGCCGACGCGGTCGTGATGCAGGAGCTCGTCGAGGCGCTCCCCAAGCCGAGCGGGCCCGAGGCGCGCTTCTCCGCGGCCGCGCGGCCCCAGCAGTGCGTGCGGCGACGCGGCAGCGATCTGCGGGCCGGAGAGGTCGCGCTGCCCGCGGGCGAGCGCCTGCGGCCCGCGTCCCTCGGAGTCGCCGCGTCGTGCGATCGCTCGGACCTCGAGGTCTTCACGAGGCCGCGGGTCACGCTGCTCACCACGGGCGACGAGCTCGTGCCTCCCGGCGCCCCCAGGGCGCGCGGGCAGCTCCCCGAGAGCAACAGCGCCGCGCTCCTCGCCATGGCGCGTCGCGCAGGGGCCGCGGTGCTCGCGCGCCGCACCCTCCCCGACGACCGCGCGGCGACGGCGCGCGCGCTCGACGAGGCCCTCGGCGCGTCCGACCGCGTGCTCACCGTGGGTGGGGTGAGCGTGGGCGACCACGACGTGGTGCGCGCCGCCCTCGAGGACGCGGGCGCCACGCTCGATTTCTGGAAGGTCGCGATCAAGCCCGGCAAGCCGCTCGCAGTGGGCGCGCGCGGGGCCTCGCTGTTCCTCGGCCTGCCGGGGAACCCCGCGTCCGCGATGGTCACGTTCGCGCTCTTCGGCGTGCCCCTGCTCCGAGCGCTCGGCGGGGAGCGCGCGCCCCTGCCCCGCTCGCTCCCCGCGCGCGTGCTCCACGACGTGAAGCACGAGCCAGGGCGCCTCGAGTTCGTGCGCGCCACGCTGTCGCTGGTCGACGGGGCCCTCCACGCGCACGCCGTGACGCACCAGGCGAGCGGCGCGAGCCTCGGGATGGCGCGGGCCGACGCGCTCCTCGTGGTGCCCCTCGAGAGCGCCGGGCTCCGGGCGGGCGACTCGGCGGTCGTTTACCCGTTCAGCGAGCTCGGGCTCCAGTGAAGCGGTCGGCCGCCACGCGCCCCCGACGCGCCAACCCCGAGGCCCGCGAGGGCGCCGCGCTCACGCACGTCGACGCGCGCGGCGAGGTGCGCATGGTCGACGTGGGCGACAAGGCGCCGACGACGCGCACCGCCGAGGCCGAGGCCCGCTTCGCGCTCGCGCCCGCGACGCTGGCGCTCCTCCGCGAGGGGCGGGCCGAGAAGGGCGACGTCCTCGCCACCGCGCGCATCGCCGGCATCATGGCCGCCAAGAAGACGAGCGAGCTCATCCCGCTGTGCCACCCGCTCGCGCTCTCCAAGGTCGAGCTGCACGCCACGCTCGAGGCACGCTCGGTCACGCTGCGCAGCCTCGTGCGCTGCCACGGCCCCACGGGCGTGGAGATGGAGGCGCTGACCGCGGTGAGCGTGGCCGCGCTCACCCTGTACGACATGCTGAAGGCCGTCGATCGCTCGATGACGTTCGAGGTCGCGCTCGTCCGCAAGGAGGGCGGCCGGAGCGGCACCTTCGAGCGCGAGCCCCCCAGGCCTGCGGCGCGCTCGCGCCGCACGAAGGAGACGTCCCGATGACCGTGTGGCTGAAGCACGAGCCCCTCTCGGTGGACGAGGTCACCGCGTCGGTCGCCCACGCGGGCGCGGGCGCCGTGGTGCTCTTCCTCGGCGTGGTGCGCGAGGAGAACGAGGGGCGGCGCGTCCAGCGCCTCGACTACACCGCGTACGAGCCCATGGCCCTCGCCGAGATGCGCCGCGTCGTCGACGGCCTCGCCGCGGAGCTGCCCGGCGTGCGCCTCGCGGTGGCGCACCGCCTCGGAGAGCTCTCGGTGGGTGACCTCGCCGTCGTGTGCGCGGCGAGCTCGAAGCACCGGCCCGACGCGTTCACCGCGTCGCGCGCGCTCATCGATCGTATCAAGGCCGACGTGCCCATCTGGAAGCGCGAGCACGGCGAAGACGGCCCGGTGTGGGTCGGCTGGGTCGACGCGCGCTGCCCGCCGGAGGGCCACGGCGCGCATTCGCATTCGCATTCGCATTCGCATTCGCACGCGCACGAGCGCCTCGAGCCGGGGCGCGCCCCGAGGCCCGAGACCGCCGAGGCGAAGCGCGCGATCCGCGTCGTCACGGTGACTGTGAGCGACACGCGCACGCCCGAGAACGACACGTCGGGCCAGGCGCTGGTCGAGGAGCTGGCCGAGTTCACGTGCGTGCGCCGCGAGCTGGTGCGCGACGACCCCGAGGCGGTGCGCGAGGTCCTCCGGCGCGCCGCGGTGGACGCCGACGCCGTCGTGCTCACCGGGGGCACGGGCATCGCGCCTCGCGACACGACCTTCGAGGCCGTGACGGCGCTGTTCGACCGCACCCTCGACGGCTTCGGCGAGACGTTCCGGCGCCTCTCGTGGGACGAGGTCGGGCCGCGGGCGATGCTCTCGCGCGCCACGGCGGGCATCATGGGCACCACGCTGGTGTTCGCCCTGCCGGGCAGCACCAACGCGGCGCGCCTCGGCGCGCGCGCCCTCGTCGCGCCGCTCCTCGTGCACGCCGTGGCGCTGCTGCGGAGCCCGCCCGACAAGGAGTCACGCTGATGCAGGTGCAGGCCCTCTTCTTCGCGGTCACCCGCGACCTCGCTGGCGTCGCGGAGGCGACCGTCGACGTGCCGGGAGACGCGCCGACCGTGGCCGACTTCGTCCGCGCGCTCGAGGCCACCTACCCTGGCCTCGCGGGGCGGATGGCGACCGTGCGCATCGCGCAGAACGAGCGCTTCGCGTCGCTCGACGTCGCGCTGGCGGAGGGCGACGTGCTCGCGCTCGTGCCGCCCGTGTCGGGCGGCTGAGCCCGGCCACCGGCGAGCGGCCGAGCGCGCACACACGAAGACGCCGCCGCGCGAGGGGCTCGCGGGCGGCGTCGGGAGGAGTGAGCGCCGCGTGGGCGCTCGCTCGGGAGTGGCTCAGCGGGCGACGCAGGCGCCGTTCGAGGCAACCGAGACGCCCGACGAGGCGGCGGAGCAGGCGTTGCCGTAGGTGCGGCCGTCGCAGCCGCAGACCGGCTGGTAGAGGGCGATGCAGGCCTCGGGGCGGACGGCGCACGTGCCGGGCCGGTCGGTCGCGCCGCACTGCGCGCTCGCCGGGAACGAGCAGAACTCGCCCGCGCCGCAGGGGGCCGCGCCGCGGGTGCCGCAGGTCTGGCCGACCGTCGACACCTTGTGGGTCTGGCGGAGGTAGAACTCCTGCGCGGTGACGAACGGGCCGCAGTTGGTGTTGGGCAAACACTTCGGGAGCGCGAGGCCGCCGGCGACGAGGATGCCCTCGCGCGTGCCGAGGGCGGTGCTCGCCGCGTCGAGCTCGCTGGGGTCGGCCGCGACGCCGTCGAGGTCGACGCGGATGATGTTGTGCGAGTCGCGCGAGTTCAGGGTGTACGCGGTGAGCGACGGGCACGGCGCCTTGATGCACCGGATGCCGTTGTCGGCCGTGCGGAAGAACGTGGAGTCGACGACGCTGGCCTCGGCGCCGACGCCCGCCCAGGCCTCGATCGCGCGGAGCTTGCCGAGGCGCGTGCCGTTGAAGCTCATGCTGCGCATGGTGCCGCGCACGAGGGCGGTGCCCGACTCGAACTTCGCGAGGAACGCGTCGCGCTCGGCCGCGTCGAGCCCGGTGGGGACGAGGTCGGTCGCGGCGACGTAACACTCGGCGCCGTAGGTGCCGTTGCCGCAGTACGTGCGGCTCTCGTTCACGCGCTTGACCCACACGCCGCCGCACAGGGGCGACACGCAGCGGCGGAAGTCCCGGTGCGTCACGATGAAGAAGCCGGTGTTGCCGTTGGCGACGAGCGCCTCCTCCGACTCGCCCGACTCGTCCTCGAGGTCGGGGGCCTGGGTGTCGGCGGCGCAGCCCGCGAGAGCGGTGAACGAAGCGAAGACAGCGGCAAAGGCGAAGAGCTGGACGCGCATGGGACGACTCCTGTTGGGTTGCGCGCTTATGTACTTCAGTATCCTACCCAGTCAACCCGATTCTCACATGCACGCACCGAAAATTGACGCAGCGTGAGAACCATTGAGAATTTCTGTACGCGACGCGTCAACCGGACTCACCGAGGTCAACCCCGAGGCCCACGACCCGCATCAAGCGCAGGGCGTTCGAGCTCTGGACGACGCCCGGCCGGAGCCGGTAGTCGAAGCTCATCGCCTCGCCCTCGACCTGCTCCTCGAGGTGGACGTTTCGCACGTGGCCGGGCAGCTCCGCCTCGAGGTCGCCGAGCGCGAGGTCGTGTGTGGACACCGCGCCCACGGCCCCGAGCGACACGAGCTCGCGCACGAGCGCGCGCGCCCCGATGAGGCGCTCGCGGGTGTTGGTGCCGTGCAGGATCTCGTCGAGCAGGAAGAACACGGCGGCGCCCTCGCCGGGGCTCCGCGCGAGGTCGAGCACCACCTTGAGCTTCTTCAGCTCGGCGTAGAACCGCGACACTCCGTCCTCGAGCGAGTCGCGCACACGCATGCTGCTCGCGACGACGAAGCGCCCGAGCGCCAGCCGCTCGGCGCAGACCGGGGCGCCCGCGCGCGCGAGCACGGCGTTCGTGCCGAGGGCCCGCAGCAGGGTCGACTTGCCCGACATGTTCGAGCCGGTCACGACGAGAGCCGTGCCGCGGCCCTCGAGCGACACGTCGTTGCCCACGCGGTGCCCCTCGCGCAGCAGCGGGTGGGCGAGCCCCTTCGCGTGAAACGACGCGTCGGCCGTGAGCTCAGGGTAGGTGTGGCGTGGGTTCTCGAACGCGAAGGTGGCCAGGCTCGCGTACCCCTCCATCTCGGAGAGCGCGGCGAACCACGCGGTGGCCGCCCCGCCCACGCGCGCGCGCCAGCCCTCGAGCGCCACGGCGCAGTGCACGTCCCACAGGAGCGCGGGCGACACGAAGAGCTTGAAGAACTCGTTCTGGCGCGCGTCCACGAAGGCCACGATGCGGCCGAGCCGCGCCATCTCGCGCGTGGCGCTCGCGCCCGTCGACTCGAGATCCGACTTGAGCTTCACGAGCGCGGCGGCCTCGAACGTGTGCGCCTCGATGCGCGCGAGCATCTCGCCGTAGCGGCCGAGCGCGCTCTCACGCGAGGAGGCCACGGAGAGCGCCGCGTCGGCCCGGGCGCGGAACGCCCGCGTCACCGCGAGTCCGGCGGCGAGCGGCGCGAAGAACCACCACCACGGCACGATCTTCACCTGCCCGAGGACCAGCGCCGTCAGGGTGAGGGCGGGCAGGACGAACGCCGCCACACGCACGGCGGGAGAGGCGACGACGGCCGGCGCCCCGGCCCAGGCCCCGAACGGCGTGGGATCGGGCTTGTCGCCGTCGGAGAGCAGGGCGCCCGAGACGGCGAGCTGCTCGCGGAGATCGTGCGCGGTCGTGAGCTCGCGCACGGCGGCCTGCCGCTCGCGGGTGCGCGCCGGCGCCTCGGCGTCGAGGCCCCCCGAGAGCCACGACGCGAGGAGCTCCTCTCCGCGCTTGGTCGAGGTGGCGTCGATGAGCTGGAAGAGCGAGCCCTTGCCGAAGATGTCGAGATCGTCGACGAACGGGTGCTGCTCGGCGCCCACCATGAAGCGCTCGCCGCGGGAGGGGGCGTCCTTCCAGTCGCCCGCCAGCCGGGCGAGGGCGCGGTCGAAATACGCGACGGCGGCGACCGCGCGCTCGCGCCGCTCGTGGACGCGGGCGTGAACGACGACGAGCGCGAAGAACGCGACCATCGCGGCGATGGGAGCCGCCCACGCGGCGGGCGGTAGCGGCGACCAGACCATGAACCCGACGCCGACGATCGCCGCCAGGAAGGCGACCACACGCAGCGTGGAGATGAGGTTCGCGCGGGCGGTGAGGCTCGCCACGTCGGCCGCGCGGGCGGTGCGGCGCGCGACGTAGTGCTGCTGCTCCCCCGAGGGGGGCTCGCCCGCCGGGGACTTGGGGCTCGGCTCACGCGTCATGGAGCCCGGGAACCTAACAGGCCCGCGTCTCGCCGCGCGAAGGTTGTTGGGGCGCGGCGGCGGACGGCCCGCGCGCCCCGCGGGGGTCGAGACCCACGCGTCACTTCGAGGTTGCGCCCCTCGAGGCGTCGGCGCCCGTGATCTCGGCCCAGATCGCGTCGTCGTAGACGAGCGGCGAGGTCCGCAGTCGCTCTAGAGTCCAGGGGAGCGGGGGGCGGCAGTCGAGGAGCGTGGCCTCGCCGGGGGGATAGGTGCCGGGCAGCCGGGTCTCGCACCTCTCGCCTGGCGCGCGCTGTCGGATGTTCTCGGCCATGCGCAGCGCGCATGTGCGGGCCGCGGGTCGCCAGTCGGGCGAGACGCGATCGAGCGCGCGATCGCGGCGGCCGCGCTCCGAGCCCTCGACGTCCTCGAACGCGGCGAGCGCCGCGTCGAGCGCATCGCAGCCCCGATTGGGGTGTTTCTTGGCGGCCTCGAGCGCGATCGCGACCCTCCACGCGCGCGCGTCGTGCTCGCTGAACGGGTGACGTCCGAACGTCTCGACCGGGTAGCGCCCGGCGGGCCGCTCCGAGGCGGCCACCCTCGCGGCGCCGCCGACGAGACCGAGCGTGAGCGCGGCCAGCACGCCAACGAGGGCGAGCCGACCACGGTCGACTGCGCGCGCAGGTGCCGCCGGTTCAGGCGTGGACGGGGCCGCTGTCCGGCCTCCCGCCAAGCCCACGAGGGCCACCAGCAAGCCGAGCGTCGCCGCGAGGCCGCCACCGTGCGCCCCGACCTCGGCCGAGGCCGCCGCTACGGCGTGTGCCGGCCGCAGCCTGTACTCGCGCGCCGCCTCGTTCTCGATCGCCGCGAGCTCGACGCCGACGGTTCGCCGAAGCGCGACCGTCCCGGCGAGCCCCGAGCCGGCCGCGAGCGCCCCGAGCACGAGGGCCGCGACGCCCAAGGTGTGGACGAGCCGCCGCGACGCGACGAACGCGACGCCCCCCGCGAGCGCCGCGAGCACCCCAAGCGCGGCGAAGGACGCCGCGACGGCGGAGGCGAGCCCCCCGTCGCGAACCGCGGACGCGAGCCCCGACAGGTTCATGGCGAGACCTCGCCTTCGGCTCGGGCTCGCCATCGACCTTCGTTCGCCCCTTCGGGGCTCACTGCCGGTGCATGGGAGACCTCGCCTTCGGCTCGGGCTCGCCATCGACCTTCGTTCGCCCCTTCGGGGC
>CAZHGG010000062.1:0-13110 GCA_964531755.1 uncultured Polyangiaceae bacterium | reverse complement strand
CAGCGCGGCGGCCTCCGCGGCGGGCCCGCGATGGGCCGCGGCGGCCCCATGGGCCGCGGCTTCGCGGGCAAGCGCGGCTTCGGCCCTCAGGTGCCCGGCCGCAAGCCGGCCGTCTCCACGCAGGAGATGAGCGCCCACAAGAAGGTCATCCGCATCGAGGAGAACATCAACCTGCAGCTCATGGCGCAGAAGATGAGCCTCAAGGCGACCGAGCTGCTCGCGAAGCTCTGGTCGATGGGGATGCAGAACGTCCACATCAACACCACGCTCGACGCCGACACCGCGAAGATCCTCGCGTCCGAGTTCGCGTGGGAGGTCGAGGACGTCGCCGTCAGCGAGGACGACAGCATCGCCGCGGCGCGGGGCGAGGAGCCCACCGAGGCGGCCGACGAGGCGAGCGAGCCGCGCCCGCCCGTCGTCACCGTCATGGGCCATGTCGACCACGGCAAGACGAGCCTGCTCGACCGCATCCGGAAGGCGAACGTGGCCGCGGGCGAGGCGGGGGGCATCACCCAGCACATCGGCGCCTACAAGGTGGCCACGGCGAACGGCACGATCGTCTTCCTCGACACGCCAGGCCACGAGGCCTTCACTCAGATGCGCGCGCGCGGCGCGGGTGTGACCGACATCGTGGTCCTCGTGGTCGCCGCCGACGACGGCTGCATGCCGCAGACCCGTGAGGCGATCGCCCACGCCAAGGCGGCGAAGGTCCCCATCATCGTAGCGGTCAACAAGATTGACAAAGCCGGCGCGGACCCCGAGCGCGTCAAGCGCGAGCTCTCCGAGCTCGGCCTCATCCCCGAGGACTGGGGCGGCGACACCATCTACGCGAACGTCTCCGCGCTCAGCGGGGAGGGCGTGCCCGAGCTGCTCGAGGTGCTCGCGCTCCAGGCCGAGGTGCTCGATCTGAAGGCGAACCCTGCGAAGCCGGCCAGCGGCACCGTCATCGAGGCCCTGCTCGACCGCGGCCGTGGGCCGGTCGCGCGCGTGCTCGTGCAGGAGGGCACCCTCAAGGTGGGCGACTTCATCCTGGCCGGCGCCGGCTTCGGCAAGGTGCGCGCCATGACCAACGAGCACGGCAAGCCCGTCCACTCGGCGGGCCCGTCCACCCCCGTCGAGATCCTCGGCCTGTCGGACGTGCCGAGCGCGGGCGACCCCGTTCACGCCGTCAAGGACACGAAGAAGGCCCAAGAGATCGCCGAGAGCCGGCGCGGGAAGATGGCGAAGAGCCTCATCCCGTCGTCCGCCAAGGTGTCGCTCGAGGAGCTCTCGAAGCGCATCCAGGACGCCGACCAGCAAGAGCTCCGCATCATCATCAAGGGCGACGTGCAGGGCTCGGTCGAGGCGGTGGCCGACACGTTCGCCAAGCTCTCCACCGACCGCGTGCGCCTCAGCATCGTCCACGCGGGCGTGGGCGCCATCACCGAGGGAGACGTGAACCTCGCCATCGCGGCGAAGGCGATCGTGATCGGCTTCAACGTGAGGCCGGCGGGCAAGGCCGCGGCGCACGCCGAGGAGAACAAGATCGAGATCCGCCACTACTCGATCATTTACGAGGCCGTCGACGACGTGAAGAGCGCGATGGAGGGCCTGCTGCCCGCGATCCTCGTCGAGAAGGCCGTCGGCAAGGCCGAGGTCCGCGCGGTCCTCAAGATCCGCGGCGTCATCGTCGCGGGCTCGTACGTCATCGAGAAGCAGATCAAGCGCAACGCCATGGCGCGCCTGCTCCGCGGTGGAGAGCGCATCTGGGAGGGCAAGATCGCCGCGCTCAAGCGCTTCAAGGACGACGTCAAGGACGTGGCCGAGGGCTTCGAGTGCGGTATCAGCCTCGACGGCGCGACCGACATCAAGGAGCTCGACATCATCGAGTGCTACGAGATCGAGCACGTCAAGCAGAAGCTCTGAGGCCGCGGAGGCGCGCCGCCCCGCGAGGGGCGCGTAGACATCGTCGATGCACGTAGGGGTGCTCAGGCTCACGTTCCATGTGCCGCACGCGCGCTCGCTCAAGGAGAAGCGCAGCGTCGTGCGGCGCATCCGCGACCGGCTGAAGGCGCGCTTCGCGATCTCGATCGCCGAGGTGGCGTGCCAAGATCTCCTGCAGAAGATCGTGCTCGGCGCCTGCGTAGTGTCCGCGGACGCCGCCGTGTGCGATCGACTCCTCGCCGAGGTCGCCCACGCCGCGGAGCTCGCGGAGGACGCGCAGCTGCTGTCACGGGAGACCGAGCTCGTGGCGTTCGGAGACGAGCTGTTCGGCGACGGGGGCGCGGGCGATTGGCGCGACGACGGCGACCTTTCGGAGTAGAGCGACGCCATGGCTGGTGAAGTGAAGCGCGCCGCGCGAGTGGCCGAGGGGATTCGCGAAGAGCTCTCCATGCTCCTCACGACGAAGGTGCGCGATCCGCGGCTCGCGGGCGTGCTGGTCTCGCGCGTGGAGCTCTCCGACGATCTCCGCATCGCGCGGGTGTTCTACCGGCTGCTCCAGGGTGGCGACGACGCGGCGCGCCTCGAGGAGGCGAAGGTGGGGCTCAGCCGCGCCGCGGGGCTCTTCCGCAAGGAGATCTCGGGCGCCCTCAAGCTCCGCTCGGCGCCGGAGTTCCGCTTCACGTACGACGCGGGCCAAGAGGCGCGCGACCGCATCGACGCGCTCCTCGAAGAGGTGAAGCGCGAGCGGCGCGACTGAGTCGCGTCGCGCCGCGCGTCGCTCGGGTGGGTCGTGGCGTCCGCTGCTAGACTAGGCGTCATGCGCGCACGTCGCCACCACCATCCCTGGCTCGTCACCGCGGTCCGCGGCGGCGCGCTCACCGCCGCGCTCCTCACCGCGCCCGCGGCGAGCGCGGCGGACGTGACCACCTCCGTCGCCGACGGGGTCACCATGATCACGCGCACCACCGCCACGCCCATGGTGGTCCGCGTGCTGAAGGTGAACCTCGGCGCGCCGGGCGTGCACCTCGGCGGGACCACGTCGGCCCAGCGGAAGCGCACCACGTCGAGCTACGCGAAGCTCGTGGGGGCGGCGGCCGCGACCAACGGCGACTTCTTCTCGTACGCCACGTACCGCACGACCGGGCTCGCCGCCGGCAACGGCGTCAAGTGGGCCGACACCCAAGACGACTCGACCTCCGCGAACCTGGCGTTCGACGACGCGGGCAGGGTCGAGACCTTCGACGCGGGCCGCACGCTCGTCTTCGATCCGACCTGGATGAAGGGGGTCGTGTCGGGGCACCCGCAGCTCGTGAACAACGGCGTGACCCTCGCGACGAACCCCGGGTCGTCGGCCTGCACCTCGCGCAACCCGCGCTCGGCGGTCGGGCTCTCGCAGGACAAGAAGACCCTCTACCTCGCCGTCGTCGACGGCCGATCTTCGACCAGCGCCGGCATGACCTGCACGGAGGTCGCCGCGCTGATGAAGGGATTCGGCGCCTTCGAGGCGTTCAACCTCGACGGGGGCGGCTCGTCGACGATGTACCTGCGCGGGCGCGGCGTGGTCAATCGCCCCTCCGACGGCAGCGAGCGCGTCGTGGCCAATCACCTCGCGATCTACGCGCCTCGGCTCGGGTCGGTCGGCTCGGTCCGCGGGCTCGTGTACGCCGCGCCCGATCCCATGAAGCCCCTCGCGAAGGCTTCGGTCACGCTGGTGGGGGAGGGCACGGACACGACGGACGCGACGGGGCTCTACGACCTCGACACCGTGCCCGGGACGTTCACCGTCACCGCGAAGAAGGCGGGGTTCACCACCAAGAGCGCGCGCGTCACGGTGGCGGCCGGCGCCGACGTGAAGCTCGATTTTGCGCTCGCCGCCGATCCCAACGCCGACTTCGACGGAGATGGCGTGCCCGACGGCGTGGACAACTGCGACGAGGTGAAGAACCCCGATCAGGCCGACAAAGACAAGGACCTCATCGGCGACGCCTGCGATGGCGATGACGACGGGGACGGGGTCGCCGACGAAGACGACAACTGCCCGGGGCTGCCCAATCCAGACCAGGCAGACTCCGACGACGACGGCGTCGGCGACGCGTGCGCCCCGAAGAGCGGCTCCGACGCGGGCGCGGGCGCGGACGGCGGCGCGCTGCCCGCCGAGCCCCCGGCCGGCGCCGAGGCGCCCGCGGGAGCGGGGGAGGGGTGTCGCGTCGGTCGGTCGTCCGGCGGCTCCTCGGACGCGGCGGGCGGCCTCGCGCTCGGCGTCGCGGTCGCGCTCGCCGCCGGTCGACGCGCTCGCCGCCCTTCACGCGCACGCTGACGAGGAGGTCCGCGGCGCCCGTGCCGCGGCTGACGGTCACAGTGTGCCAATCGCGACGTCGCGCGCTCGTGGAGAGCGCGCCGCGCTCGATTCGCGCCGGAATACCGGTGGGAACGCGACTTGCTAACGCACTGTCATGCGCCCCACACTCCCCATCACCTCGGTCCTCCTCGGGTTCGCCATCCTCGTCGGTCACGCCGGGTGCCTGACGACCAGCACGAACTCTGGCAGCGGCTGGGGCGCGGACGGCTCCCCGGGCTCCGCCGCAGAGCTGCCGCCACCCCGGCCGGACTCAGGCGCGCCAGGGTCGCCTGCAAAGCCTCCTGGCGAGTCGTGGGGAGCGGAGCGCCTGCAGGCCCGGCCGGACTCGGGCGCGCTCGAGCCCGACGCCGCGCCCTCCACGTGTGTGGGCCTCGATCCGAGCTCCCCCGCGGTGCTGTATCTCTCGTCGGACGACTCGAACTCGATGGCCTCCCCCGCGATCGTCCGCCACTTCATCGAGTCTCGCGGGGGGCTCGTGAACCCGGCGGAGGTGCGGACCTACGAGTTCTTGAATTATTACAACGTGCGGTATCAGGTCGCGGAGGCTGGCACTCTGCGCATCGTGCCGCAGCTCCGGCGGTTGGGCACGAGCGGCGACGTCGAGCTCCAAATTGGCGTGCAGGCGCCCGCGCCGGCCGCGACGCGCCCGCCGCTGACGCTGACGCTCGTCCTCGACACCTCCGGTTCGATGAATGGCACTCCCATCTCGCTGCTGTCGCGGAGCATCAAGGCGCTCGCGACCCGCCTCCGCGCGGGGGACATCGTGAGCGCGGTCACGTGGAGCACGAGCCAGACCGTGCCCATGTCGGGCCACGTCGTCACGGGCCCCAACGACCCGGCCGTCCTGGCGCTCGCCGACGGCATGCGCGCCAACGGCGGGACCGACCTCTCGGCGGGCCTCCAGCGCGGGTACGCGCTCGCGCGGCAGCACCAAGGGCAGGGCCGCATCAACCGCGTGATGCTCATCAGCGACGGCGGCGCGAACGTGGGTGTCACCGACGAGAAGCTCATCGGCGACGCCGCCGACGTGCAGAACAAAGAGGGCATCTACCTCGTGGGCGTCGGAGTGGGCGAGGGGCTCAACGACGTCTTGATGAACGTGGTCACCGACGCAGGCAATGGCGCCTACGTCTACCTCGACACCCCCCAAGAGGCCGACAAGATGTTGGGCAGTCGGTTCGACGAGGTGTTGGGCGTCGCCGCCCGGCACGTGGAGGTGAAGCTCACGCTGCCCTGGTATTTCAAGATGCTCGAGTTCCACGGCGAGGAGTACTCCACCGAGCCCGCGAAGGTGAAGCCGCAGGACCTCGCCCCGGGCGACGCGATGGTGTTCCACCAGACGCTCCGCGCGTGCGAGGCGACGCGCATCGAGGACGCCGACGCGATCGCCGTCCAGGCCACGTGGAAGGACCCGCTGACGTTCCTGCCCAACACCGCGCAGGTCTCTCAGACCATGAGTGAGCTCCTCGCAGGGCAGGACGCGGAGCTCCGCCGAGGCCGCGCGATCGTGGCCTACGCGGAGGCGCTGAAGGCGGTGGGCAGGACGGGCTCGCGGGCCGAGCGCGCGGCCCTCCTCGACAAGGCCGCCGCGGTCGTCGACGAGGCCGATCCGGGCCGGAGCGATCCGGAGCTCGGCGAGATCCGAGGGCTGATCGCGCGGTACAAGTCTCAGGTCGCGCAGTAGCGTCGAGACGCCGCGGGCGTGGCGCGCCGGCTCGCGGCGCTACGCGCCCCCCGCCGCCACGGGGACCGCGTTGAGCACGTCCCCTTCGGCGACGCCGCGCCCGGCGACCCAGTCGACCCCGCGGATCGGCTTCTTACCCTCGAGTTGGACGCGCGCGAGCGCCACGCTGCCGGCGCCGCAGGCGACCACGAGGCCGGTCTTGTCCGCGAGCACCACCTGGCCCGGTCGCGCGTCGCGCGTGGTGAGCTCGGAGACGGTCGCCTCGTGCACCTTCACGACCTTGCCTCGCAGGCTGGCGAAGGCCCCGGGCCAGGGGCTCATCCCGCGAACGTGGTCGTGCACCTCGACCGCGCTCCTCGAGAAGTCGATGAGGCCGTCCTGCTTCGTGAGCATCGGCGCGGTCGTCGCGCGCGCCGCGTCCTGGGAGACAGGCGCGTAGCCCCCCGCGACGAAGCGCGGCAGGCCCCTGCGCACCGCGAGCGCGCCGAGGGCGGAGAGGCGCTCGGAGAGCTCCCCGGCCGTCTCGTCGGGGGCGATGGGGGTGACGAACTTCTCGAGCATGTCGCCCGTGTCCATGCCCTCGTCCATCTTCATGAGCGTGACGCCGGTCTCGGGCTCGCCGCGCACCACGGCCCACGTGATGGGCGCCGCGCCGCGGTACTTCGGCAGCAGCGACGCGTGGACGTTCACGCAGCCGAGGCGCGGCGCGTTGAGCACGTCGAGCGGGAGGATGCGCCCGTAGGCGACCACGAGCGCGACGTCGACGTTGCGCTCTCGGACCCACGCGGCGAGCTCGCCGGTGCGCACCTTCTCCGGCTGGTAGACGTCGAGCCCCCGCGCGAGCGCGCGCTCCTTCACGGGTGGCGCCGCGAGCACCTGACCCCGACCCGAAGGGCGATCGGGCTGGCACACGACCCCGCACACCTCGGAGATCTCGGCGAGCGCGTCGAGGCAGGGCACGGCGAAGGCGGGAGTCCCGAAGAAGACCGAGCGGAACGTCATGGCGGCATCCTAGACCAACCTCGACCCTCGTCGGCCAACTCGCGCGGAGGCGCCTCCGCGCGGCGCGCCGATTCACGCTCCCGGCCGGGCCGCGCTTCTGGTACGACCGCGGGCGATGAGCGACGACTCTCCCTTCTCCACCGTGAGCCCGGTCGACGGCGAGCCCCTGGGCGAGGTCGCCGCCACGCCCCTCGACGCCATCGACGCGCTCGTCGCCAAGGGGCGCGGCGCGCAGGCGGCGTGGGCCGACCGCGACCTCGACGAGCGCCGCAAGGCCCTGGCGAAGCTCGGGCCGCGGATCCTGCAGGCGGCCGATGAGCTGGCCAAGCTCGTGCACCGCGAGACCGGCAAGCCCGAGGTCGAGGTGCTGCTCGGCGAGGTCCTCGCCTCCGCGGACGTGGTCGCGTACTGGTGCGCCGCCTCCGAGGAGCTCTTCGAGCCCGAGGAGGTCGAGCTCGACGCGCTCTCGTACCCGAAGAAGTACGGCTTCATCCACCGCGTCGCGCGGGGTGTCGTCGCGATCGTCATGCCCTGGAATTTCCCCTTCGCGCTCCCGCTCCGCGCGATCGTTCCGGCGCTCCTCGCGGGCAACGCCGTGGTGTTCAAGCCGAGCGAGGTCACCCCGCGCACGGGCGAGAAGCTGCGCGCGCTCCTCGAGGGGCTCGTCCCCGAGGGGGTCTTTCAGGTCGTCCAAGGTGGGCGCGACGTCGGCGCGGCGGTCGTGGCGGCCGACGTGGACGCGGTGGTCTTCACCGGCAGCGCGGCGGCGGGCCGAAAGGTCGCGGCCTCCTGCGCGGAGCGCCTCGTGCCGTGCGCGCTCGAGCTCGGCGGGAAGGACGCCGCCATCGTCCTCGAGGACGCGAACCTCGAGCGCGCGGCCAACGGCCTCGTGTGGGGCGCGATGATGAACGCCGGCCAGAACTGCGGCGCCGTCGAGCGCGTGTACGTGGTGGAGAAGGTGGCCACGGCGCTGAGGGAGAAGATCGTCACCGTGGCGAAGGCGCTCGAGGCGGGCCGCGACTACGGCCCGCTCACCACGGCGGCGCAGCGCGCGATCGTGCGGCGCCACCTCGCGAGCGCGAAGGCGGGCGGCGCGAAGCTGCTCGCGGGCTCGTTCGACGACGAGGCGAGCGAGGCCGGCGACGCCGCGAAGGGGGCGGCGCCGATCGCCGCGATCGCCCCCACCGTGCTCGAGGTGACGACCGACGACCTCGACGTCATGCGCGAGGAGACCTTCGGCCCGGTGCTCCCGATCCGCGTCGTGAAGGACGAGGAGGAGGCGCTCGCGCTCGCGAACGCCTCGAAGTACGGCCTCACCGCGAGCGTGTGGACCAAAGACGTCGAGCGCGGCGAGAAGCTCGCGCGGCGGCTGCGCGCCGGCGTCGTCACCGTGAACAACCACTCGTTCACCGGGGCCATCCCCCAGGCGCCGTGGACCGGCGTGGGGGAGTCGGGCTACGGCGTGACGGGCTCGCACTTCGCCCTCGACATCTTCACGCGCCCCAAGTTCGTGCTGGTGGACGAGAACAGCGCCCCGCGGGAGCTCTATTGGTACCCGTACACCCCGGCGCTCCGCGCGGTGGCCACGGCCCTCGTGCTCGTGCGCGGAGGCGCCAGATCGCTCGGCGCGCGCATCGGCGCCGTCTTCGCGCTCCTCAAGGCGCTGCCGAAGCGCCTCTTCGGCGGGTGAGCGGACCTCGGAGCCCTAGCGCGCGCGCAGGGAGGCGGCGAGCCGCTCGGCGAAGGCCGTCTCGGCGGGGGCGGAGAGGTCGATCACGAGCGGCGTGAGGGTGACGGCCCCCGCGTCGTAGGCCTCGGTGTCGCTGCCGGGATCGGGCTCGTGCCGCACGCCGGGCCCGCCAAGCCAGAGGTACTCGCGGCCGCGGGGATCGACGCGGATGTCGACGAGCTCGTCGTACAGCCGCGAGCCGAGCCGGCAGACCCGCACCTCCCCGCTCCACACCTCGGGCGCGTTCAGGCTGAGCAGCGGCGCCTTGCCCGTAGACGAGCGCGTGCCCACGAGCGCGAGGGCGAAGAACGCCGAGAGCTCGGCGATCTTGGGGAGGTCGGCGTGCACGTGGGCGCTCGACGCGAGCGCGGGGATGCCGCGGAGGGCGCCCTCGCGCGCCGCGGCGACCGTGCCCGAGTAGAAGGCGTCCTGCCCGAGGTTGAGCCCGCGGTTGATGCCCGACACCACCACGTCGGGTCGCCGCGGGAGGAAGCGCTCCCCCGCGTGGAGTGCAATATACACGCAATCGGCGGGCGTGCCGTCGAGGGAGTGGATCCCCTCGCCGTGCGACCGCGCGCGCAGCGGCCGGTGGAGGCTCAGGGAGTGGCTCGTGGCGCTCTGCTCGTTCGAGGGCGCGACCACGACGACGTCGGCGCCGGCGTCGACCAGGGCGCGGTGGAGCGCGTGGAGCGCCTTGGACTCGTAGCCGTCGTCGTTGGACAAGAGGGCGAGGGGGCGGGGCGGGGTCATCGGCGGCGGAGGCTACCACGCGGGGACCGCGGCGGCGGCGCGAGGTCCCGCACCGCGCTCAGGCGAACGTCGTGCCTCCGCCCGAGCACCGTGGCTTGGTGGGGCGGCTCCTTGGAGACGATCCGCCCGTGGCTCCGCCGGCCGTCGAGGCCACGGGCGAGGCCCTCCACCGGCGCGCCGCCGCGGCGATGGCAGCGTCGCCCGCGGCCGGCGCGCACTTGCGCTTCAGACGCACCACGACTCGTGGAGCTTCGTGAAGGGGCGGAACGGGTCTTCGCTGTCGTGGAAGCGCCGACACGCCGTCGCGAAGTCGGCGCTGCGCCGCTCGAGGGCGGCGATCTCCGCGAGGCCCTGCCCCTTCACCGTGCGGAGCTGCCCGCGGTCGCGGATGCTCACGGTGAACGGGCGCACGTGCGGCGCGTTGACGAACGGCGAGACGGTCAGCGTCTGGTCGTCCCCGACGCGCACGCCGATCTTCGCCCCCTCGTACTTGAGCTTGCACAGCGGCACCGTGTAGCCGTTGCTGATCGCGCTGCGCGCCGCGAACTGGCGGGCCTCCTCCAGCGCCTCCAGGGTGGTCTCGTGGACGAGCCGGCTCGTGTACCGGACCAGGTTCGCGGTCACGAACGACACCTGTTCGAAGTCCTCGTTCGTGAAGTGCGCCCACTTCTGGTACGGCGACCCGAACGAGGAGCCTTGCAGGAAGGGGGCGCCGAGGTCGACGTCGAGGTAGTGCTCGACGGCGTAGCGGTAGTGGTTGATGACGTCCCGCTGCAGCAGAAAGACGGTCGCGGGGAGCGCGGCGATCGCCAGGCGGGACGAGTGATCGCGGATGGCTTCGACGGCGTCGTCGAAGACACAGACGAGGTTCAGCATGGTCTCAAGGTCGGGTGGGAGCCGTCACGACGTCGCACCGGGAGCTGACCGGGCGCGCGGCCCGCTGTCAACGCGCTCCGATGCGCCGTTGGCCGGGCTGGGCGCCGTGGGGGGGGGAGGCGCGGGTGCTTGTCGCGTGACAGCGGCCAAAAAGTCGGCATGCTCGGCCGCATGCGAACCGCTCCGCCGCCGCTCCACCCCGTGACGCACCTTCGCCGCGGGGGCCCGCTCGCGCTGTCGCTCGGCGCGCTGCTCGTGGCCGCCTGCGCGGGCCCCGCGGCGAAGCCCGCGCTCGCGCCCCCGACGGTCGCGACGCCCGACCCGTCCATGCCCCTCGCCTCGGACGAGCCCTCGGGCCTCATGGGCGCCCTCGGCCCCACGCTCCGCGCCCCGTACGCCGCGGGGCCGAGCGCGGACGCGATCGATCCGTTCCGGTGGCTCGAGGACGGCGAGAGCCCTGAGACCCGCGCCTTCACGGAGCGCGAGAACGCGCGGACCCGCGCGGTGATCGACGCCATCCCGGGGCGCGCGGCCTTCCGCGCCGACATCACGCGCTTCCTCCAGGTGGGCACCGTGGGCGCGCCCGCGGTGCGCCGCGCCAAGTCGGGCGTGCTGCGCTACTTCCACGCGAAGCGCGAGGGCGCGCAGAACCAGTCGACGCTGTACGTTCGCGACGGCCTCCACGGGCGAGACCGCGCGCTGATCGACGTCTCGGCGCTCTCGGCCGACGGCACGAGCGCGCTCGACTGGTGGTTCCCGTCGCGCGACGGCGCGTGGGTCGCGTGGGGTCGCAGCGAGAGCGGCAGCGAGGAGAGCGTCCTCCATGTGCGCGACGTGGAGACCGGCCGCGACCACGAGCTGCGCATCGACCGCACGCGCCACGCCTCGGTCGCGTGGAAGGCCGACGGCTCGGGTTTCTACTACTCGCGCTACCCGAAGAAGGGCACTGTGCCCCCGGGTGACGAGAAATACGGCGCGAAGATCTACTACCACGACCTCGCCAGCAAGGACCCCGACGCCGATCCGCTCGTGTTCGCGGCGAGCGTGAAGACCGACGTGCCCAGCGTGAGCATCAGCCCGAACGGCAAGTGGCTCGCTCTCCACGTGCACCAGGGCTGGGACAAAAACGAGCTCTACCTCCAAGACGCGACCACGCCGGGCGCCCCACGCGTGCCGCTCGCGGTGGGCAAGACGGCGCTGTTCTCCGCCGCGCTCCGCGACGAGGGGCTCTTCATCCACACGAACGACGGCGCCCCCAAGTACGAGCTCTACGCGGTCGACTACGCGCACCCCGAGCGCGCCGCGTGGCGCAAGGTGCTCGCGGAGGCGAAGGAGCCCCTCGAGGACGTGGCGATCACGAAGCAGGAGATCGTCGCGACCTACCTCGTGGACGCGGCCACCAAGGTCGTGCGCTTCGGCCACGACGGGGCGAAGCGGGCCGAGGTGCGGCTCCCGGAGGCGAGCACGGCCCACGTGAGCGAGGGCATGGACGGCGAGGAGATCTTCGTGCGCGACGAGAGCTTCGCCCGCCCATCGCGCGTGCAGGTGCTTGACGCGCGCGGCGCGCTGCAGCCGTGGGACAAGGTCGGCGCGACGTTCTCGGCGGGCGACGTGCAGGTGAAGCGGATCTTCGCGACGTCGAAGGACGGCACCCAGATCCCCCTCTTCGTGATCTCCAAGGGGCCGCTGCGTGCGCGCGGCGCGGCGCCCACCGTGCTCTACGGGTACGGCGGGTTCAACGTGAACCAGCGCCCCGCGTACAGCGCCCGCGTGATGAGCGTGCTCTCGCGCGGCGGCGTGTGGGCGCACGCCGTGCTGCGGGGCGGCGGCGAGTATGGCGAGGCGTGGCACGAGGCGGGCATGCTCGCGAAGAAGCAGAACGTGTTCGACGACTTCTACGCGTGCGCCGAGAAGCTCGTCGCCGACGGGATCACCTCGCGCGAGAAGCTCGCCGCGATGGGCGGCTCGAACGGCGGGCTGCTCGTCGCGACGGCGCTCACGCAGCGCCCCGAGCTGTTCCGCGTGGGCCTGTCGCTCGTGCCGCTCACCGACATGCTGCGCTACCACCTGTTCCGCATCGCGAAGCTGTGGATCCCCGAGTACGGCGATCCCGACGACGCGGCCGCGCGCGCGTGGCTCCGAGCCTACTCACCCTACCACCACGTCACGAAGGGCACGCGGTACCCGGCCGCCCTCTTCACCACCGCGGAGAGCGACTCGCGCGTGGACCCCATGCACGCCCGCAAGATGGCGGCGCGCCTCGCGGCCGCGCAGGCCGATCCGACCCGCCCGGTGCTCCTGCGCGTCGAGACCAAGGCCGGCCACGGCGCCGGCAAGCCGGTCGGCAAGCTGGCGGAGGAGATGGCCGACGAGCTCGGCTTCATGCTGAACGAGCTCGGCCAGAAGCTGTGAACGCGTTCCGTGCTGCGCACCGGAGCAGTGCCGCTCTGCCCCGTCGGTCAGGCGAAAAAGAGAAATAAAACGGTATCTTGAGAAAAATCGACGCCACATTTTGGACGTCCGTTCAGTGGTGAACGTAAGGTGGGTGCATGCACCTCGAAGCCTCCCTCCTCCGCGCCATCGCCCGCCTCTCCCGCCAAGGTCGCCGTGCGACGCTCGCCGAGCTCGAGCTCCGGGTCTCCGGGGAGCCTGAAGCCCTCCGCGACGCGCTCCGACGGCTGCACGGCGCGTCGCTCGTGACCGGGCACGGCGCGGAGGTGCGCCTCACCCTCGCCGGCCTCGCCGTGGCTGTCTCGAGCGCGGCACGCCGCCGCGAGCCGTGCGCGG
>CAZHGG010000061.1:0-13125 GCA_964531755.1 uncultured Polyangiaceae bacterium | reverse complement strand
CGGAGGCGCCGACCGCGCGCCGCGGTGAGCCGCTCGAGCGCGGCCTCGTGGGCGGCGCGACGCGCGCGCGCGTGGCGCCGCTGCTCGTCGTAGGCGGCCGGATCGCTCTCCGAGTCGTCGACCTTCTGCCGGGCCTCCTTGTAGACCCGCAGCGCCTCGTGGAGCTGGCTCTTCCTCGCCTGCGGGGAGGGGTTGTAGAGGTCGGCCTCGCGCGTGCGGAGGCGCGAGGCCGCCTTCGACAGCCGCGCGTCGCCGAGTGCGGCCGCAGCCAGGCTCTCGCCCACGTCGCCGCCGACCCGGAGCACCGCCTCGGCCCCTTGACGTAACGTATCGTGATCCATGGAGAATACGGCGGTGAAGGTCGCCTCCGCGACCCCCACGAGGCGGGCCAGCCGCTCCTCGGGGAGGACCTCGTCGCGCGGCGTGAGCAGCGTGTGCTTCTGCCCTCCGCGGCGCACGAGCTCCAGCGCCTCGCCGTCGTCACCGAGCACGCGCCCGCCGACGCGCGCGTCGGTGGCCTTGGGCAGCAGGAAGGCGTCGGGCGTGCCCCGCGGGACGCCGAACAGCAAGGCGGTGATCGCGCGGCGCGCGGTGCTCTTGCCCGCCTCGTTCGGGCCGTACACGAGGTGGAGGCCCGGCGCGGAGAGGTCCAGCGACGCGCGCGCGAAGTGGCCCCACGAGATGAGGTCGAGGCGCGCGAGCCTCACGGCTCGCCCTCGGGCCGGCTCATCGCGGCGCGCACGGCGGCGCGCGCGCGCGCCAGCGCCTCGTCGAGGCAGCTCGCGTGGTCGGCCTCCAGGTCGCTCCTGAGGCCCGGGGGGAGCCGCTTCTCGAGCTCCTGCAGATCGCGATCGAGCTCGCGCCGCTCGAGCGCCTCCTCCTCCGGGGTCGCGCCCAGGTCCGCGGCGGCGGCGGCGGCGCGCGGGTCGTCCAGGCGAGCGCGGACCTTCTCGAGGAAGACCGACTCCCCGCGCTCCGACACGAGCGCCATGCGAAGCTCCGCCTCGAGCCGCGCGGCGTCCGAGGCCAAGGTCGAGCCCACGGCGGGCACGCCCGTGACCGTGATGCGGAGCGCGAGGAGGCGGGCCCCCGCCGCGCGCGCGGCCTCGGCGACAGCCTCCCTGGCCCGCTCGAGCACGTCGTCCGTGCCGCGCGCGTCCGTCGCGGACACGGCGACGTGCGCCCAGCGCACGACGTCGAGCGCCCGCGCCTCGACCGCGCGGACCTTGCCCGCGTCGAGGGTGACGAGCGTCGCCCCCTTCGGCCCCACCTCGCGGGCGTGGCGGCCCTGCAGGTTGCCCGAGAAGACGACCCACGGCTCGGTGGACACGACCTCGCGCGCGTGCACGTGCCCGAGGGCCCAGTACGCGTACCCCTTCTCGAGGAGGGTCTCTCGCCGGGCCGGCGCGTACGGCTCGTGCCCAGGCCGGCCGTCGAGCGACGTATGCAAGAGGCCCACGTTCACGAGGTCTCGCAGCGGCGCGGGGCACGCGGCCGCGAGGTCGTCGCGCACGGCGCGCGAGCGGTAGCCTTGACCGTGGATCGCGAGCCCGAGGTCCTCGAGCACGCAGGTCTCGGGGGCCGCGGTCGACAGCTCGGTGACGTGCTCGGCGAGGCGCAGGTGCGAGGTCACCACGCTCGACGCGTCGTGGTTTCCGCGCACGAGCACGACCCGCGCGCCGGCTTCGCGCAGGCGCGCGAGCTGCCCGGCGAAATACAGGCCCGTGCCGAAGTCGCGCCACTCGCCGTCGAACAGGTCGCCCGCGAGGAGCAGGACGCTCGCGCCCTCGTCGAGCGTGAGCGTGACGAGGTTCTCGAGCGCGCGCCGGGTCGCGTGCCGGAGCGCGTGCACGGGCGCGCCGTCGTAGCGATCGAGCCCACGCAGCGGGCTGTCGATGTGGAGGTCGGCCGCGTGGACGAGCTTCAGCACGCGCGCGCGTGCGCTGGGCGCGCTTCGGGTAGCCGGACGCGGAGGAGCATCGCGCGCTACTGTCGCGCCCTTCCGCCGCCGGGACAAGCCGCCTTCGCCGGCCGCGGGGGGACCGGGGACGCCGCGGCTAGGAGCGGCGCTCTTCGTGCGTCTCGCGACGGTCGCCCGAGAACGCGAGGCTGAGGTGCATGGCGAGCTCGTCGCGCTCGGCGCGGCGCTCCCGGTCGGTGCGCCTGTCGCCCACGAGGGCCCGCAGCGCCTCGACGGTGGCCGCCGCGGCCGGCGCCCGCGAGTGTGCGAGCGCGTGCGAGCCGCACACGACCACCTCTGCGCCCGTCGCGAGCCTGGTCACCGTGAGGACCCGCGCGTCACGCACACCGCACACGCCACACTCCGCCCCGCTGCCGATTCCATCGCTCATGAGGCCACCATCGCCAATGGGCGAAGCTGGGCCAACTTTTCGGCGCCGCGCGCTCAGCCGGACGCGCGCGAGCGCGCCGGCCGCGGGATCTCGTAGTCGAAGAAGTCCGCCGGGCTCCCGGTGCGACCATCCATGGCGGCGCGGGCGACGTTGAACATCTCGCGCGCCGAGACGTAGTGGAGCCTCCACCGCTCGCCGTCGTTGAAGCCGCGATCGAGGGCCTCGTGGAACCGGGCGGCGTGCTCGCCGAGCAGCACCTTGGCGTTGCGCTCGGGCGCGCCGTGCGTGTGCACCTTCACGAACACCCACTCGGGCCGCCCCTCGACGTGGATGTCTTGCTCGACCCACGTGGCGAGGCGGTGCTCGGTAGGGGGGTCCGACCAGTCGATCGCCGAGCTCTCGATGCGCACGCTCGCCGCGCCGGGCCGGCGCGCGAGGGCGAGCGGGCCCTCGATGAGCATCACCTTCTCCTGCGGCGCGCTGCCCACGGCCACGCGGTCGGCCCGCTCATAGGCGCGCTTCTGCCCCGCATCACCGGATGGATAGTAAATGGAGTTGACGATATTGGGCTGCGCCTCGTCCGGCGCCGCGGGGAACGTGAGATCGGCGTAGCACCCGAGCTCGTAGAGGAGCGTCAGCTCGTCGTCCACGCCGCACGCGGTGCCGTTGCGGCGGGCGTTGGCGAGGCACCAGTTGCCGTGGATGAACGACCACGCGAAGCGGCCGTCGCGCTTCGCCATGGTGCCGTGCTGGTCGAGGTCCCGCAGCGTGTCGGTGAGCAGCTTGGCGAGCGACGCCCGGGTGTCGCCGTCGTGGTGCAGGTGCACCTCCATCTCGCCGAGGCCGAGCCCGCAGAGCTCCGCGATCGGCTCCACGAGCCGCGGATCGTACTGATCGCCGGGGTAGAAATAGCTGTGGATGGGGCGCCGTCCGGTGGAGTCGCGGAAGCGGTCGGTGAGCGCGGGGTAGATCTCGCGCCACGCCCGCACGCGCTCGACGCCGCGCTCCATCGGGGCGTCTCCGTGGAGCGGCTCGTAGTGGTCGCAGAGGCAGAACAAGAGGTGCCGCGTGCCCTCGTACGCCGGGCGCCGCAGCCGGCGCGCGCGATCCTCGAGCCACCCGCCGAGCCAGAGGTGGAGCTCCTTCTGGCCGAGCTTCCCCAGCGGGCCGGGGAGCCGCCCGAGATCGAGCTTCCACAGCGGCAACGACGTGACCGATGGCAACATGAGACCTCCGCGAGCGACCCACGCGGGGCCGCGACCCGACGGGCGCCGACCCTCGCGAGCCCCCATTCACGCTTCCGTCAACGCTTCTTCGCCTTCTTCTTCGCCGCGTCGGGGCTCTCGTAGTCCCACACGACCGCGCCCACCGCCTTGCGCTCGCCGATCTGCTTCACGGCGTCGCGCAGATCGCCCGTGCGCGAGTGGTTGCTGCGCAGCACGACGATGATGCCGTCGACCGCGTTCTCGATGACGTTCATGTCGCCGGAGCCCAGGATGCTGGGCGAGTCGATGATGAGGAAGTCGTAGCCCCGCGCGAGGAACCCGATCGCGTTCTGGAAGTGGGTCGAGTGGAGCGTCTCCGGGAAGCTCTTCTCGCCGGGCGCCTCCGCGAGCACGTGCAGCGCGGGGCCGAGCGCCGTGACGCACCAGGGCTCCATGCTGCCGCGCATCTTGCGCACGATCTGCGCGGAGAAGCCGTACCCCTGCGGGACGCGGAACCCGAGGATGGTGGCGAGGGTGGGCTTGTAGAAGCTCGCCTCGACGAGGAGCACACGCGCGCGCTGGGACTCGGAGAGGACGAGCGCGAGCTGCGTCGAGAACGTGCTCTTGCCCTCCCCATCGCGGGGGCTCGTGACCGCGAAGGTCCACATGCCCTCCGCGCGCTTCTGTTCGAGCTTGTGGCGCAGCACCCGCAGCGACGTGGTGGCGTCGCTCGCCGAGTCGCCGAGCATGACGAGCACCTTGGTGTCGGGCGGCGCCGCCCACGCGGGGACGACGCGCACGGGGGAGTCGGGGGCCGAGCCGGCCCCGGGCCCCCCAGCGCCGGTGCTGACCGGGACCATCGCCCCCGCTCCGGCGCTCGGCCCCATGGGCGAGCGCTGGACGACGAGCGTCTTCGAAGGCGACTCATACGACACGGTTCACCCCACGTTCTGTCACGTCCTGCCCCCTTGTACCGCCGGGTTCGGCGCCCCGCCCCCAGGCCCCTGCGCCCCGGGGGGCGGCATGCCCGGCCCGCCGGGTCCGCCCGGACCTCCGGGTCCGCCCGGTCCCCCTGGAGCTGGTCCACCCGCGGCCCCCGCCGCAGCCGCGGCCGCCGCCGCGCCGTTGGGCGCCCCCGCGCCAGGGATCTTCGGCAGCACACCCAGCACCGGGATGATCTGCAGAGACTCGATGTCCCCGGCGTCGATGATGCGATCGCTGAAGGCGACCCGCCCGACCGCGTAGAGGATGGAGATGATGAGCGCGACCGCGCCGCCGGACATCGCGACCTTGCTCTTCCCGCCTTTGGAGGGCTTCGTGGGGAGGAAGGCCGCCTCGGCGATGTCGACCGAGTCGGAGGACTTGCTCTGCTCACTCGCGAGCTCGAGGCGCGCCTTGTTGACCTGCTCCTTCAGCTCGTTCAGCTGGGTGCGGGTCTCCTGCGTGCGGCGGATGAGCCGCTGGAACGTGGTCTCGAGCGCGACGACACCGACGGGCTCGGTGACGGCGGCCGCGTCCGCCCCGACGGGCTTGAGCCCCGCGTTCTTGGCGACGGCGATCTGCGCGTCGGTCTGGGCGAGCTCCTTCTTGAGCTTGTCGATGTTCTCCGCGGTGGGCGCCACGGTCGACTGCTGCTGGGCGACGCGGATCTCCTGGTCGATCTCGCGGACGCGCGCCTCTGCGGCGTTAAGCTGGTTCTTCGCCGCCGTGACCTTCCCTTTCACCGCGCGCATGTCGGGGTGCACGTCGCTGACGCCGCTCGCGCGCACCTTGCCGAGCTCCGCGTTGGCCTCGTTCATCGTGTTCTGCGCGGCGTCCCGCTCGGACACCGCGCGCGTGCGGCGCGCCTCGAGCTCGGGCGGGACCGGCGCCGGCCCCGCGCTGCCGGACTGGATGGCCTTCAGCTGCGCCTCGATGCGCTGGCGCTGGCGGAGCAGCGCGTTCAGCGCGGGGTCGCCGGACATGACGACCGGCGCGGCGCCGCCCGCTGTGGGGGTCGCGAGGCCCATGCCCGGCTGCGGCGCCATGCCGCCCGCCTTCTTCATCTCCGCGGCGAACTCGGGGTGGGACGCGAGAAACTGCGTGAGCTCGCGGTTCGCGGTCTCGAGCTCGGTGAGCAGCTTGGTCTCCTGGTCGGAGAGGAACTGCACCTGCTGTGTGACGACGCCGAGGCTCTCCTTGCCGTACTCGTCGACGAGGGTCTCGGCGAGCCGCTGGGTGACCTTCTTGGCCATCTCGGGCGAGTCATTCTCGAACGAGATCGCGAACCGGTCGCTGTCCTTGCCCCGGAAGCCCACGTACTTGTCGCGCATCTCGTCGATGGCGGTGATGATGCCCTGCGACTTGATCGTGTCGGGGTAGAGGTTGAACTCCTTGATCATGCGCTCGAGGCGCTTGCGGCTCTTGAGCGAGTCTTCGAGCTTTGGCTTGAGGCGGGCGGCGCGCTCGGCGGGGCCCTCTTCCTGCTTGCCGACCTTGAAGCCCGCGCGGAACACGATGATGGCCTCGGAGCGGTACATGCTCTTGCTGTTCAGCGCGAGCACGATGGAGAGGCCGCCGCCCACGAGCAAGATGAGGGTGGAGACGACCCAGTGCTGCGCCGCGCGGCGCGCGATGGTCTTCGCGCGGTTGATGCGATCGCGGGTCGACGGCTCGTTCGCGGGCGGCCCGCCTGGAGGAGCCCCGGGCATGCCGGGCATCGGCGGCATGCCGGGCATGGCACCGGGCGCGCCGTAGTTCTGGTACGGGGATGGGTTCATGGGCTCTACGGGCAGGGAGTCACTGGGGCCCGACTAGCATACAGGCGACCACGGAATGCGACAATCCAGCGATACGCTCGCGTCGCGCGCCCGAGAAAATCGCGGATTTATGGGGCGGGGCGCAGGCCGCCCGTGGTTAGATGCGCCAGAGAGAGGCACACCATGGCGAAGGCGACGCATCTAGTTACGGGCGGGGCGGGGTTCATCGGGTCTTCGATCGCGGAGGCGCTGCTCGCCGCCGGCGAAAAAGTAAGGATCATTGACGACTTCGCGACCGGGCGCCGGCAGAACCTCGAGTCGCTGAAGGGTGACTGGGAGCTCATCGAGGGGTCCATCGTCGATCCCGAGGCGATGGCGAAGGCGCTCGACGGCATCAAGGTCGTGTTCCACCAGGCCGCCATCCCGTCGGTCTCGCGTTCGGTCGAGACGCCGCAGCTGTCGATGATGGTGAACGTGCAGGGCACGACGGTGCTCTGCGACCTCGCACGCCACAAGGGCGTCCGCCGCATCATGTTCGCCGCGAGCTCCTCCGCGTACGGCGACACGCCGACGCTGCCGAAGGTCGAGACCATGGCGCCCTCGCCGCGCTCGCCCTACGCCGTGTCCAAGCTGACGTGCGAGCACATCCTGCGCGTGAGCGCCGCGCTCTACGGGCTGGAGACGCTGAGCCTGCGCTACTTCAACGTGTTCGGCGCGCGGCAAGATCCGACGAGCCAGTACGCGGCCGTCATCCCCAATTTCATCACGGCGGCCATCCGCAAGACCCGCCCGATCGTCCACGGCGACGGCGAGCAGACCCGCGACTTCTGCTACATCGAGAACACCGTCGGCGCGAACCTCCTCGCCGCGACCACGCCGAACAAGCTCGAAGGGCAGGTCGTCAACATCGCCTGCGGCGAGCGCATCTCGCTGAACCAGCTGCTCGAATACATCGGCGCCGAGGCGGGCTACAAGATCGAGCCTGACTACCGCGCGCCGCGCGTGGGCGACGTGCGGGACTCGCTCGCGTCGATCGACGCGGCCCGGGAGCTCATCGGCTACGACCCGAAGGTCAAGGTGCGCGAGGGCCTCGCCAAGACGTTCGCCGCGTTCAAGACGTTCACGAAGTAGGCCTCGCTACGGCCGCGCGCAGCGGAGCCCGAGGCGCGCGGTCTTGTTCAGCAGCATCGTCGCAAACGACGACGCCGGGTCGTAGGCGGCGTCGTCCCACGAGCCGCCCCCCGTCCAGCCGTGGAGCGCGTTGTACGGGCTCGGGTCGAAGGTGACGTCGGAGGTCATCTCGAGCATGCCGCCGATGAGGTCGGAGTGACCCGACGGGCCGCGGCCGAGGGTGCGCCCGGGGATGGGCAGGAACACGATGTAGTCGCCGGAGACCAGCTTCGGGTACTCGTAGGCGTACTGGTAGGCGGCGAGCTCGACCGAGAACTGGGCCGTGTCCCACGTGAGCGCGCAGGAGGGGTGCGACGAGTCGGTCGCCCAGGGGAAGCGGCAGCCCCAATAGGTCTGATCTCCTCTCCCGAGCAGGAGGCCGCGATCCTCGGGGGCCACGGGCGCGCGAGGATCCGTCGCGGACCAAGGCAGCGGCCCGGGGCCGTACGCGGCGCGCCACTCCTCGGCGGTCACGAGGCGGCCACCGTCCCACACGCAGAAGGCCTGACCGACCAAGTAGTCGACGCAGTTCATCGCCTTCGTGTCGTAAATCTCTTGGGCGACCTCCGGCGGCGGGCCGTCCTGCGCGCCGTTCGGGAAGCGGTACGAGTGCGTGCCGGGGCCGCCCACGAAGCAGCCGGTGCGGGACTGGGCGTTGCCCTGGAAGATGAAGCCGCCGATGTGGCGCGAGGCGGCCGTGTAGATCCCGCGGAACGAGGTGCCGGGCTGGCAGGTGCAGCTCGCGCTGCCGAGCGGCAGGCAGTCTCGCTCCGCGCAGCCGGACAGCTCGCCGAAGTTGGAGTCACCGCCGAAGCTCGTGGGCAGGTAGCGATCCCACTGCGGCGCGAGCACGGGCACGCCCGGATCGCTCGGCAGCGCAGGCACGGTCCCGGCGGCGCGCGCGTTCGCGACGAACGAGCGCACGTCGTAGCCGATCGAGGTGAGGAACGCGCGCATGCGCCCCGAGGTGACGGGGTACTTGTCGACCTTGGAGATCGCCCCGCTCGCGAGGGTGACCGGCGCCGAGACGCAGCAGTCTTCCCACACCTCCGCGCCGACGCCGCCGACCCCGCCCCTCCCGCAGGTGTCGCCGCCGTAGTGGGCGGTGCAGCTGCGACCGCCCGCGCACACCGACGCGTAGTTGCAGCCGCCGCTCGCGCAGTCGCCGCCGACGAGGCAGCGCGCCCCGCGCCCGCACGGTCCGCAGGAGGGTCCGCCGCAGTCCACGTCGGTCTCGGCGCCGTTCTTCGCGCCGTCCGCGCAGCTCGACGGCTGGCAGCGGAGACCCATGCCCAGGTCGGCGCACGAGGCGCTCACGCAGTCAGCGTTGGTCAGGCACATGAGGCCGGCCGCGCAGCGCGGGCACGCGGGCCCGCCGCAGTCGACGTCCGTCTCGGTGCCGTTCTGCGCGCCGTCGGAGCACGTGGGGGTGGCGCACACGCCGGCCGCGCACACGTCGCTCGCGCAGTCGGCCGCCACGCCGCAGCCGGCGCCGTCGGAGCACTTGGGGCACACGCCGCCCCCGCAGTCGGCGGCCGTCTCGGCGCCGTTGGTGACGCCGTCGGTGCACGTGGGGGCCTGGCAGACGCTTCCGCTGCACACGCCCGACTCGCAGTCGGATGCGAACACGCACTTGCGGAACGCGCCGCAGGGCCCGCACACGGTGCCGCCGCAGTCGATGTCGCTCTCGTCTTGGTTCTTCGTCAGGTCGCCGCACTCGGCGGGCGCGCAGACCCCGGTCGCGAGGATGCACACCCGCGAGGCGCAGTCGGCGGTCTTCGTGCACCCGCCCGCGTCGCGAGAGGCGTCGCGAGAGGCGTCACGGGAGGCGTCGCGAGAGGCGTCGCGGGGGTCTTGAGCGTCTAGCGCGGCGTCGGCGCTCGGTGGCGCGCTCGCCTCGACGGCCGCGTCTTCCTCGACCGCGGCGGGCCCGCTGGGGATCCCGCCGACGCTGCTGCAGCCCACGGCGAGCGCGGCCGCGACGACCAACACGCGCGCGCGCCGGCCCCGCGGCGAGCGCGCCGAGGCGAGGTCGTTCGGTGCGTCGTGGGGAGAGGGACGAGGCATGACGGGCGGGCGGGAGCCAGACAAAATCGAACCGTAGCATGTTGACGGGCGCGCCGCCCGCGGGCCAACAAGCCGGCAAAGACGGCGCGCGCTCGCCGCGCCCGGCTCACGCGAACGGGCGCCTCGCGGCCCACGGCGCCGCGACCTCGAGCTGCCCGGCGAGGGAGAGCAGGGTCTCTTCGTCCCCGAACCTGCCCACGAACTGTACGCCGATGGGCAACGACCCCGCGCCCCAATGGAGCGGCACGCTCATCGCGGGCTGGCCCGTCATGTTGAAGAGCATCGTGTTCGGGGTGCGCTCGAGGGCGTTCTTCGCGAGTTCGAACAAGGCCCGCTCGAGCACTGGCTTGGCCGGCACCGCGCGCAGCGCGCGCAGGGCCACGCGCTCGGCGGGCTTCGGGGCCAGCTCGCCGATCTTGGCCGGTGGGTAGGCGAGCGTGGGCGTCGAGAGCACGTCGAGCGACTCGAAGAGCGCGCCGATCTGCCGCTGCACCGTCGCGACGGTCGCGCGCGCCCGCTCGAGGTCCAGCGCAGAGAGCGCGCGCCCCACCTGCGCCAGAAACCACGTGGTCGCCTCGAAGTCGTCGGGGCCGACCTCGCGCTTCGCGAGCCGCCCCGCGTCCTCCACGGCGAACGCCGCGCCGGCCGCGACGATCGTCAGGTACGCGACGCGCACGGCGTCGCGATCGACCGGCACGTCGACCTCGACGACCTCGTGCCCGAGCGAGGCGCAGAGCTCCATCGCGACCGAGAGCGCCTTCTTGCACTCGTCGTGGGTGCGCTCGCCGAGCAGCGAGCGCGCGGTGAACCCGACGCGCAGCTTGCCCGGGGCTCGGGTGACGGCGGCCAGGAACGTCCCGCGCGGGGCGGGCGCGACGTAGGGCGCGCCGACGTCGGGGCCGTGCGTCGCGTCGAGCAGCGCCGCGCTGTCGCGCACGGTGCGCGAGAGCGCGTGCGGCACCACGAAGCCGTGCCAGCCCTCGCCCTTGCCAGGCCCGAGGGGCATGCGCCCGCGGGTGGGCTTCAGGCCGAAGAGCCCGCAGGCCGAGGCGGGGATGCGGATGGAGCCGCCCCCGTCGCCCGCGTGCGCCACCGGCACCGCCCCGTACGCCACCGCCGCCGCGGAGCCGCCCGACGAGCCGCCGGGCACGTGGTCGAGGTTCCAGGGGTTGCGCGTGGCCCCGTGGAGCTCGGGCTCGGTGACCGCGAGCAGCCCGAACTCGGGCGTGTTGGTCTTGCCCACGAACACGAGCCCCGCGCGGCGATAACGCGCGATGAGCTCGGAGTCGGTCGGGGCGATGTAGCCCCGGAGCGACCTCGAGCCCGCGTTCCACGGGGCGTTCGCGAGCGTTCCGTCAAGGTCCTTGACCAAAAAGGGTACGCCCGCGAAGGCGCCGTCGCCGACGGCCTCGGCCTGCGCGCGCGCCGCCCGGTCGAGCCGGTGGATGACCGCGTTCACCTTCGGGTCGTGGCGGTCGATGACGGCGAGCGACGCGTCGAGCAGCTCGCGCGGCGAGGCCCGCTTGGTGCGAACCAGCTCGGCGAGGGCGAGGGCGTCGTAGGTGAGGTATTCTTCGGGGGTCACGTCCCTACCCCTACTTCGACCCCGCGCGGGCCGCCAGGGGCTGGAGCGGGCCGGGCCGGTTCACCGCCGCGCTCGCCGCAGCTACGCGCACGCGAGGCCTTGACAGGACGGGTTTCGTCGGCGATAACGCCCGTCCTTCCCGCTTCCGGAAGGCAAAAAGCCCTCGACCGTCATCCTGGTGGCGGGCTGCCTTGGTCCGGAGCGAACACGGAGCACACAATGCCCAAGATGAAAACCCGCAAGACCGCCGCGAAGCGGTTCAAAGTGACCGGCTCCGGCCGCGTCCGCCGTTCCAAGCAGGGCGGGAACCACGGAATGCAGGAGAAGTCGCGCAAGCGCATTCGCCGCCTCCGCAACAACGACATGGTCGACAAGACGCTCGAGAAGCACATCAAGCGTCTCATCCCCTACGGCTGAACGGAGATAGCCCATGCCCCGCGCAAAACGAGGATTCAAGGCGCGTCGCCGCCGCAACCGTATTCTGAAGCACGCTTCGGGCTTCCACAGCGCCCGCTCGCGCCTCTTCGCCTACGCGAAGGAGGTCGTGATGAAGGCCTGGGTGTACGCGTACGCCCACCGCAAGCGCAAGAAGCGCGACTTCCGTCGCCTGTGGATCGCCCGCATCAACGCGGCGGCCCGCACGAGCGGCACGAGCTACTCGCGCCTCATGCATAGCCTCAAGGTCGCGAACATCGGGCTCGACCGCAAGGTGCTCTCCGACATCGCCATCGTCGACCCGAAGGGCTTCGAGCAGATCGTCAAGTCGGCGGCCACGGCCAAGGCCTGACGAGACGGAACGCCGCGCGAGGCCTCGCTCCCCCAGGGACGCGAGGCCTCGGCGCTTTTGTGGTGCGGCGGCGGCGGTCACCGCATGGAGTGCGCGTCGCCGAGGACCTCGCCCATGAAGTGGACGAGGTCCCACTTCTCGCGCGCGGTGGGCTCGCCCTGCACCTCCACGTGCTGGATGGCGGGGCTCACGAGGGCCTGGCGCAAGAGGCCCGGGGGCACCTCGCCTGCGAGCCAGCGCGTCTCGGAGGCGGGGATCACGGAGTCGCCCTCGCCGTGGAGCAGGTAGGTCGGCGCGCGCAGGCCGCCGAGGTTCCCGTGAGGAGAGACCGCGCGCCCGGCCTCACGGCTGACCGGGTCGCGCTCCGCGCTGTCGAGCATCGCGAGCAGCTCCGGTCGCAGCGAGGCGCCGTCGGGGTTGAACACACGCTCGAGCCTCTCGCGCGCCGCGGGGCTCGTCTTTGCCGCGTGCGCGCGCGCGTCGTCGCGTTTCTCCTGCAGCCAGGCGCGGAGCGCGAGGCGAGCCTCGTCGACGTCGGGCGCGGCGAACAGGCGCTCCACGCTGTTGTACACGAGCACCGTCGCCCCGTACCCGTGGGCCTTCTGCGGGCGGGTGGTCCCGTCCGGCAGGGTGATCGTGTCGGTCGCGAAGAAGCGGAGGATCCGCCCGAGGTCGTCGTGCGCCCCGACCGCCACGACGAACCCGACGTGCTCCGCGAAGCGCGGATCCGCCGCGGTGAGCAGGGCGATGCCGCCGCCGAAGCTCATGCCCATGAGCCCCACGTGCTCGCGCCCGGTGCGGCGCGAGAGCTCACGCAGGGCCGCGCCGACGGTGTCGATGGACCGCGCGTCGACGTGGTAGTCCGCGAGCTCGGAGATCTCGGGCAGCATGACGACGACGCCGGTGTCGGCCACGGCGCGCGCGAACCGGAGGATGCGCGGCTCGTCGATGCCCTTGTAGTGCACGCCGTGCACGAGCACCACGCCGGGCAGCGCCGACGCCCCGCGGGGCGCGAACACCCTCGCGCGCACGGGCCCTCGCGGCGTGGGCACGGAGGTCTCTCGCTCGTCGAGGCCCTCGACGCGCGCGGTCGAGTCGGAGAAGCGCGTGAGGAGCTGCGCGGCGTCGGCGTGGTGCGACGCGGGGCGGTACACGAGCGTCGCCACGAGCACGAGCGCGAGGGCGAGGGTGCGCGCGAACACGGCGAGGCGCGACGCGGGGC
>CAZHGG010000060.1:11341-13152 GCA_964531755.1 uncultured Polyangiaceae bacterium | reverse complement strand
GGCGGTGACGCCGAGCCGAGCGCGCCCGACGCGGGTCCCCTCGCGGACGCGGGCCCCACCCCGGACGGCGGCGCGGTCGACGCGCATGACGCCGCCGCCGACGTGGACCCCATCACCGACGGGGCGTGCGTGCCCCCGCAGCCCAGCGCCGTGTGCGATCCGGTGTGCAACACCGGCTGCAACGCGGCCGCGAGGTGCGACGTGGCCGACGCCGTGCGGACGGGCCGCTGCGTGGGCATCTGGATAGGCAAGGAGGGCGAGTTCTGCACGTCGACCTCGCTGACCAACACCTGCGCGCCGCGGCTCACGTGCCAAGGGAACAAGTGCCTCCGGCTCTGTTACCGGAAGGGCGACTGCGAGAACGGGGCCTGCTGCAACGTCGCGATCGACGTGGGCGGCGCGCCCTCGGGGTTCAAGGGTTGTGGTCCCTGCTAGGCGGCGCGCGCGCCCGGGAGGCATGAGGTCGCATGACGAGCGAGAGCGGTGAGGCGCGGGGAGTGAAGCGGGTGCTCCTGACGGGGGCGTTCGGCGGCGTCGGCCGCGCAGTGCTCGAGGCGCTGCTCGAGGACGGGCACCGCGTGCGGTGCTTGGAGCTGCCGTCCCGCACCAACGCCCGCCTCGCGCGGCGGTTCGGCGCCCGAGCGAGCGTCGTGTGGGGGGACCTGCGAGACGCGGAGGTGGTCGCCCGCGCCGCGGAGGGCGTGGACGTGGTGCTCCACGTCGCGTTCGTGATCCACCCCGCGACCGAGCGCGCGCCCGAGCTCGCCCGCCAGGTGAACGTGGACGGCACGCGGAACGTCGTGCGCGCGTGCCTCGCGCAGCCGACGCCGCCGCGCCTCGTCTTCGCGTCCTCCTACCACGTCCACAGGTTCGACCGAGACCGCACGCCGCCGCTCCGCGTCGACGCGCCCGTCGAGGCCTCCGACGTCTACGCGGCGCACAAAATCGAGGCGGAGCGCGTCGTCATGGAGTCGGGCCTGCGCGCCTCCGTGCTGCGCCTCTCGAGCGTGGCCCTCGACCGGGGCATCGACGCGGAGATCCTGCGCACGATCTTCGCCATCCCCCTCGAGACGCGGATGGAGATGATCGACCCCGGCGACGCGGGGCGCGCCTTCGCGAACGCCGTGGTGACGCCGGAGATCGACGGCCGCGTCCTGTTCCTCGGCGGCGGTCCGCGCTTCCAGACCACGTACCGCGAGCTCTACGCGCGCGTCTTCCCGGCGCTGGGCCTCGCGCCGCTCGCGGACGAGTGCTTCGCGCGCGAGCCGCCCTTCATCGGCGACTGGCTCGACACCGAGGAGAGCCAGCGGCTCCTCCGCTACCAGCGCGCGACGCTGGACGACTACGTCGAGCGCGCCCGGGCCCGCGGCCTCACGCTCGCCGCGACGCGCGCCGTTGCCCCCGTGGTCGGCTGGTGGATGGAGCGCCACTCGCCCCACCGCGCGCGCGCGCGTCGCGCTTGACGTCGGGGCGCGCGCGGCGCCAAATCACCCCATGCGGTTCTCCCTGGCGCGCCGAGCGCGCGCGTGAGCGGCCCCCTCTCGGTGATGAGGAACTCCGCCCCCAGCCTGCCGTCCGTGCCCGAGGGCTGGTACGCGGGCGGGCTCGCGCGCGACCTCCGCCCGGGCGAGGTCCGCACGCGGAGCATGTTCGGCCGCGACGTGGTCCTCTTTCGTGCGGAGTCGGGCGCCGTCGGCGCGGTGGACTCGGTGTGCCCGCACCTCGGCGCGCACCTCGGCCGTGGAGGAAAGGTGTGCGGGGAGCGCCTGCGGTGCCCGTTCCACGGCTTCGAGTTCGATCGCTCCGGCGCG
>CAZHGG010000060.1:0-11241 GCA_964531755.1 uncultured Polyangiaceae bacterium | reverse complement strand
CGCGGCGCGCGCGCGCCAGCGTGTTCCCCGCGGTCGAGCGCAACGGCTTCTTGCTCGTGTGGTCCGGCGCGCGCCCGCCCTCGTGGGAGGTGCCCGAGCTCGAGCCCGACGGGTACTCGGCCCCCGCCGTGCGAACCTTCCGCCTCCGCGGGCACCCCCAGGAGACCACCGAGAACAGCGTCGACGTTGGGCATTTCTCGGTCGTTCACGGCTTCACCGAGGTCGAGGTCCAGGCGCCGCTGGTCACCGAGGGGCCTCGGCTGACCGCGGCCTACTCGATGAGGCACGGCCTCGGCTTCCGCACGCACTTCGCGATCGACGCTTGGGGGCTCGGCTACTCCTTCGTCGACGTGCGCGCGCTCGGCCTGCGCACGCGGCACTGGGTGCTCGCGACGCCGATCGGCGGTGGAGAGATCGAGCTGTCTCTCGGCGTCAGCGTCCCCACCGTCGGCCTCCGCACGCGCGCCGGCCGCGCCCTCGCGCGGACGCTCGCCGGGCCCCTCCGACGCGTCATCCTCGAGGCCTTCGTGCGCGACACGCGCGCCGATTTCCCCATTTGGGACGGGAAGCAATACGTAGCCTCGCCCGCCCTCGCGAAGGGGGACGGCCCCATCGGCCGCTACCGCGCGTGGGCCGCGCAGTTCGTCGAGAGCTCGGCCGCGGCGGTGGCGTCGTGAGCGACGCGCTCCGCCCCGGCACGGCGTGGGACAGCCTCGAGCTCATCCGCGGCCTCCTCCCGGACCTCGCCCGGCGCGCCCGCGGCGCGCTGCGCCGGCAGGCCGTGCTCGAAGAGCCCGCGAGCCAGCTCCCGGCCTTCGTCGATCTCGTCGACGACGTCGAGCTCGAGGTGGACCGCCCCCTGCGCGTCGAGGCCGGGGCGGTGCCGGAGGGGCTCGAGGCCGTGTACGTGGCCGGCGGGTGGTACCGCACGCGCGATCGGCGCATCGACCACCTGCTCGACGCGTACCCGTGCCTCGTCGAGCTGCGCGTGGGCCAGTCGGGGGGCCGCGCGCGCGCGCGCCGCCTCGCCGATCCCCTGTTCGACGCCGAAGAGCGCGCCGCGCGGGTGCTCCGCAAGGGCATCCTCACCATGGTCGGGCCGGGCGCGGGCCGCGTCACGCACGTGATGGGCCGCTCGGCGATGCACGACGCGATCGCCTGGGACGGTCGCGTGCTCCTCACCGCCCAGAACCGCTACGTCACGCTCGACGAGGAGCTCCGCGACGCCGACCGCGACGTCCTCGCCGGCCTCGTCACGCCGAGCCCCACGCTTCAGTACAACATGCACCCGCAGGTCGACCCCGTGACGGGCCGCCTCGTCACGCACACGTACGCGATCGGCCCCACGTTCGCGACCTCGTTCAGGTTCATCGAGCTCGCGCCGGGCGGGGAGGCGCGCGCGCGCGACTACGAGTGGCCGGGCTACCTGGTGCCGCACGCGTTCGGGTTCACGCGCGGGCACTACCTGCTGCCGGCCATCTCGGCGCGCTACCACGAGCTCCGCTTCGTGCTCGGGCTCGGGCGCGGAGCGCTCGACGACACCCGCGACGAGGACACGGGCGGCCTCGTGTGGCACGTCGTGCCGCGCGAGCCGTCGGCGGCGCCGTTCACGGTGCGCTTCCGGATGCCGGGCTTCGTCTACCACGTCACGAACGCGTGGGAGGTGGACGGTCGCCTCGAGTGGGACGCGTTCGTCTCCAACCTCAACCCCGAGCGTGAGGCCTCGCAGTTCGAGCTCGACACGCGGCGCCCGGTGCACACGAACCTCGGCGGCGTCTTTCGCTTCAGCGTCGACCTCGCGACCCGCCGCGCGCACAAGCGGCTCCTCGCGCCGGGTGTGCAGCGGGTCACGTTCGACGCCATCGACGAGTCGCGCCGGGGGCTCCCCTACGACGACGCGTGGTTCTGCGCGAACGATCAGCACGAGGGCCACAGCTCGTCGGTGACTCACCTCGACACCCGCACGGGACGCGCGCTCACGTGGCGCACGTCGGAGCGGGTCTTCTTCCGCCAGCCGCGCTTCGTCGCGCGGGTGGGCGCGGGTCAAGGCGAGGGCTGGCTGCTCGTCCCCGCGTATTCGCTCGACACGACGCGCCTGCTGGTCTTCGAGGCGCGCGGCGTCGAGGCGGGGCCGGTCGCGGTGCTCGCCGCCGACGCCCGCCTCCCGTACATCAACCACGGCTGGGCGATGCGCGCCGAGTAGCCGCGTCGCCTCTCCGCGCGCGGCGCGCGCGGTTCTCGCGGTCCTTCTCTGCGCACGAGCTGCATGGTCACGCAAGCCTTGCAGGGAGGGACGGCCAGCTGCGCTCGACGAGGCCCGTCCCCGCCTCGCCGTGAGCGTGCCCGTGCCCGAACGCGTGCCCGAGCGACGCGCGCCCGAAGCGAGAGTCGGCGCGGGCAAGCGCACGAACGAGCGGGGTGCCACACCGGCATGGGAGGTGCACGCCCCGGAGCATGGATCTCCGTGCTCTCGCTGGTGCCGGGCGACGCGAGGCTCTCCGCGCCGCCTCGAGGGCGGCGCTGACGCTCTCCTTGCTGGTCGCCTGCGGCTGCAGCGACGCACCGCCGGCCACCCCGCCCGACACCGCGCCTCCGCCGGGGCAGCTCGTGAAATCGACCAAGCCGCGGCAGACCGCGCCAGCGCCCGCCGAGGACACGAGACAGCTCACCGGCGACAACGCGGCCTTCGGACTCGACGTGCTCCACAAGGCCGCCGGGAACGACAACTTCTTCACCTCGCCGCACAGCCTCTCCATCGCCCTCGGAATGACCTACGCGGGAGCGCGCGAGCGCACGGCGACGCAGATGGCGAGCGCGCTCCACTTCACGCTCCCCCCCGATCGGCTTCACGCCGCGTTCGGGAGCCTCGACCTCGCGCTCGCGCAGCGCTCGCGCAAGCCGGTCGAGAGCGGCAAGGCGTTCCAGCTCAACGTCCTCAACTCGCTCTGGGGTCAGCGCGACTACACGTTTCTCGCGCCCTTCCTCGATCTGCTGGCGGAGCGCTACGGGGCTGGGCTGTCGCTCCTCGACTTCGCGACCGATCCGGAGAGCTCCCGAAAGGCCATCAATCTCTGGGTGAGCGGCCAGACCAACGCGCGCATTCCCGAGCTCCTCCCGGTGGGCATCGTCAACACGTCCACCGTGCTCGTGCTGACGAATGCCATCTACTTCAGCGCGTCGTGGCGCGAGCCGTTCGAGCCCTCCGCGACGGTCGAGGGCTCGTTCGCCAAGCTGGACGGCGCCTCCACCAGCGCCCACTTCATGCACCAGAAGAAGGAGCACCGCTACGCCGAGGGGGACGGGTTCCAGGCCCTCGAGCTGCTCTACACGGGCGAGGACGTGTCGATGCTGGTCCTCCTGCCCGCGGCGGGGAGGTTCGCGGACTTTCGGGCGTCACTCGACGCGGCGAAGCTCTCGACGATCGTCGGCGGGCTCGGCTCCAGGCTCGTCACGCTGTCTCTGCCGCGGTTTCAGCTCCGCACCGCGCTGGGGGTGAAGCCGACGCTGAAGACGCTCGGCATGACCGACGCCTTCGAGCCCGGCCTGGCGGACCTCTCCGGGATGGATGGGTCGCGACGACTCTTCCTCCAGGACGTCGTGCACCAGGCGTTCGTCGCCGTGGACGAGAAGGGCACCGAGGCCGCCGCGGCGACCGCCGTGGTGGTGGGCAGAGCGAGCATCCCCGAGGTCGCCACGTTCACCGCGGACCGGCCGTTCCTCTTCGTGATTCGCGACAACCCCACCGGCGCGGTCTTGTTCATGGGGCAAGTCACGAGCCCCTGACCGCGCGACGCGCCCCGCGTGAAAGGACGTGTCGCCCTCGGCCGCCTCGCGCGCTGGGCGTCGCGCGCAGCGCAACTCCTCGCTCGGCGCGCAAGGCGCGCGTGATGTCGGCGATCTCGCGCACGCGGTTCCGCCTCGCCGCGCCCTCCTTCAGATGGCGGGCGCCGCACGCGCGCGGCTCAGGACGCCCAGCCGAGGCGGATGAGCGCGTAAAACACGAGCAGACGCGGCACGCGGAGGAGCACGAGCACCGCGTAGAGGCGGTACGGCACGCGGTAGAGGCCCGCGAGATAACAGAGCAGCGAGAAGGGCACCGGCAGCGCGGCGCCGACAGCGACGGCGTAATACCCGTAGCGCGCGAAGAGCGGATCGATGACCCCACGCGAGCGCTCGATCCGCCGCCGCACGAGGGGCACCCGCGCGAGCGAGCCGGCCACGTGGTAGGCCACGTTCGCGGCCACGACCGACGACGCGCAGATCACGACCACCGAGGGCCCCTGCGGCGCGCCCGCCGCGACCGACGTAAGCATGTAGAACTGCGGAGGAATGGGGAACATGAACGCGTCGGAGAGGAACGCGCCCAGGGCCATCCCCCCGTAACCGAAGCGCCGCACGAACGCCTCGCCCAGCGCGCGGAGCTCAGGGCGAAAGAGGGCAGCGGTCACGCTGACGCCCACGAAGACGGCGACGAGCGGGAGCACCACCTGCGCCAGCCGCTTCGCGCTCGCGAGCGAGGGGCCCGCGTCCTCGCCAGGCGGAGGGCGTGGCGGGGGCGTTGCGAGGGGCTCGGGGCGCGACGTCGTCACGACCACGGTGTACTCGGGTGGGCGCCGGGACACGAGCGAAACCGCGCCCCTTCGGGGGGCGCGCGGCGGGTGGCCTCACGGCACGACCAGCTCACCCTTCATGAGGCCGAGGAGCGGGACGAGCTCGCGGCGGTGCTCGTCGACGAAGTTCGGGACCCACGGCTCGGTGTCGCCGAGCGCGCGCGGATCGGTCCGCTCGAGACCGGCGAGGCCGTAGTGCTTCGCCACCTCGTCGAGGGTCGCGAGGTTGCCGCCGTGCCCGAAGGGCGCCGTCGCCGTGACTCCCCGGAGCGGCGGCGTGCGGAACGCGCCCTCGAGCTCCTTTGGATCTCTTGGCATGGCCACGAGCTGGAAGGGGCCGTCGGCGTACTCGGGCTTGCGAAACTCGTGGGCGAGGAGCCGCGTGAGCCCCTCGGAGGCGCCGGGATCGGGCCTCCCGTCGCGGCGCCCGGTGGGGAAGCGGAGGTTGTGGAAGGCATCGTCGGTCAGACGAGGACCGTAGTGGCATTGCGCGCAGCCGGCCGTGAAGAAAGTATTGAGTCCCTGATTCTAGTAGGGAGTGAGGGCCGAGAGATCCCAGGCGACATAGCGGTCGATGGCATTTCCCCTCGCCGACAGCGTCCGCTCGAACGCCTCAATCACCTTGGCGACCCGCACGAACACCTGATTGACCGCGTCTTTGTCCGCCGGCGCCATGGACTCCCAAGCTGGGTCTCCTGGCTTGCCGTTCGCGGGGAAGCGCGCGCGATCGCCGAGGGGTGGGAGGGGGCTCGTGGGGAAGAGCGCGTCGTAGCGTGCCTTGTAGAAGGCCTCGATGGCGTGGGCGATGAACAGCCGATTGGAGCCGATCTCGAGCGGGTTCTCGAAGGGGCCCGTGGCCTGGAGCCAGAGCGTGTCGGCGCGCCCGTCCCAAAACTGGAACCGCGCGTGGGAGGCATAGAGCACGCTCGGGGTGTTGCGGTCGCCCTCCGCGACGCCGAGGGCGCGCGGCCTCCCGTCCGCGAAGCCCTTGCCCTCCGCGTGGCAGGTCGCGCACGCGACGGCTCCGGTCGGCGACAGCCGCGTGTCCGAGAAGAGCTCCTTGCCGAGGGCGGCAGCGACCGGCGAATCGGCGACCGCGTTCGTCGGGTCCTTCGGCGGGGGCCCCGGGAGCGTCATCTCCTTCAGCAGGTCGAAATGGTTCGTGGGGAAGAGCTCGTCCACGTACTTCACGTCGGTGAACGGCGGCGGCACCTCGCCGTCCAGCAGAGCGAGCTCGCGTCGCACCATGCTGTCGAGCAGCTCGGGCTCCGGATCGGGGACGAAACGCCGAACGAGCATGGTCCGCGAGTCCACGAGCACGAAGAACGGGAGCCGCCTGTCGCCGAGGCCGACGCTCTGGAAGCGGTAGGCCGGGTCGGCGGCGACCGTCGGCGCGTGGGGCCCGAGCTCCGCCACCATGCGCGCGAGATCGTCGCTGGTGTGCACGCGCACGTTGTTCTTGTCCGAGACCACGAGGTCGACCAGCTCGACGCGATGCTCCAGGCCCTTCGGGATCACGTCTTGCGTGTGCCGCTGGGACCAGAGGCAGGTGCCGCAGAACGCCGCGGTGGTGCGCAAGAGCAGGAGCTTCGAGCGCGGCGCGCAGGGCTCGTACCTGCTCGCGAGCGAGTAGGTCCCGCCCCCCAGCTTGGGGAACTCGAGCGCCGGCACCGTCGCGAACAGGTCGATCTTGGTGGCGGTCGGGTACGGCGAGGGCTTGCCGTCGACGCAGAGCGAGGGCTTCGCCGCGTCTCTGCCCGCGTCGGGAGCGATCGCGTCGGTCCCGCCGTCGACCGCTTGACCGGCCGGCTCGGGAGAGCACGCGCCGTAGAGCGCCGCGCCCACCATGAAGAGGCCCGCGGAGATCGCGCGCGCGCGCCATGGCGTGGCTCCCGACGGGCGTTGCGCTCCCATGGGGGCTACTTCGGATCGATGCGCAGGACTCGGCTCTCCACCCTGTCGACGAGGTAGAGCTTCTTGTCCGGTCCCACGCGGATGCCCCCGAGCGACCCCGAGGCGAGGCCCGTGTCGAGGCGCTGGAGCTCCTTCCCGTCCAGCGAGAAGGCATGGATCTTCGAGGTCGCGTGGTCCGTGACGTAGAGAATGTCGCCGTCCAGCGTGATGCCCGAGGGCTCCTGGAGGCCGAACGTGGCCGGGACGACGTCGGCCAAAGTGGCTCCGTCCATCTCCACGGCGACCGCCATCTTCTCCTTCGCGCGCACCTTCTTGGCCTCCGTGCCGGTCTTCGCGTCGAGCGAGAGGATGCGCTTGTTGCCGGTGTCGGCGACGTACACCATCTTGGTGTCGGCTTTGTACGCGAGGTGGCTGGGCACGCCTGCGACGTATCCGAGCTCGCCGCGCGCGTACTGGAACGACTCTCCGTCGGAGTGGTCGTCTTGGCCCACGTTGTGGTCGCGCTTGAAGTCGTAGAGGTCGATGCTCTTGTTGTACCCGCCCGTGACCCAGTAGCGGTTCGCCGTCTCGTGGGTGATCCCCATGCACAGCGGCGTGTTGTGGAGCATGTCCAGGTGGGAGCCGAGCCCGATGGGGTCCTTCTTGGCGAAGATGGTGGGGTCCGAAGACCAGAGCGCCGGGCCCATGAAGTCGTTGGCGGAGCCGTTCGCGCGCTCGTTGCGCGACTCGCCGCAGGTCGCGAAGGTGCCCGGGACGCCGAAGGTGGTCTCGTCGCCGCCAAAGGCGATGCCGGTCGGGTTCGGCATGAAGTGGACCGCGGCCGGATCGCGCCGGCGCACGGTGGCGCGCGCGTCGGTGGGGGCGTCGGCCACGGTGACGATGCTGTCGTCGCCGAGGTTCACCACCCACAGCTCCGTCGGCTTCATGGGGTTCCAGTCGAGGTCGGTGGGGCCTTTCAGGCCGGCGTCCGCGTTGGCGATCTCGGTCAACGTGACGGAGCCGGGCGAGCCGTCGCCCTTCCCGAGCATCGGGGCCTTCGGCGGCGCGGTGCTCGCCGATGGGGTGGGGGCGCCGGCGCCCTCCACGGTGACCTCGGAGGTGCACGCCGAGCTGAGCCATGGGAACGCGAGCGCCGCGCCGAACAGGATGATGGTACCGAGCCTTGCCATGCGGGAAGCCTTACCCGGTCGTGGAGAGGTTTCAACGTTAATTACTTGACGGTTCGCATCGACGAGGTCGCCGTTGCTATTTCGATCGCCCGATCGCATAGGCAGCCGATGGCGACCGACCTCTGCGTCCTCTACGAGCACCCCGAATGGCAGAAACCTCTCTTCGCAGCGCTCGAGCGCAGGGGGGTGCCGTTCACGGCCTTCGACCTCAAGGCGGCGACGTTCGACGTCGACCTCGCGCCTTCGGCCAAGCTCTACTTCAACCAAGCGAGCCCGAGCGCCTACGTGCGCGGCAACACGCGGGCGGTGCCCTTCGCGCTCTCGCTCATGCGCGCCCTCGAGATCGCGGGCGCGCGCGTGCTGAACGGCTCGCGCGCGTTCTCGCTCGAGCTCAGCAAGAGCGCGCAGGGGGCCCTGCTGAAGAAGCTCGGCATCGCGCACCCCCGCTCGCTCGCGTTCAACGACGTGGGGGCCGTGGCGCGCGCGTGGGATGTCTTCCCCGCGCTCCTCAAGCCCGAACAAGGCGGGAGCGGCGCGCGCATGTTCCTGCTCGAGAGTCAGGCTGAGCTCGAGAGGACGCTCGAGCTCACTCCCGGGCTCTGGGAGCCCGACCATCTGCTGCTCATGCAAGAGCACTTCGAGGTCGAGCCGTCGCGCGGCATCGTGCGCATGGAATTCCTGGGTGGCGAGCTGCTCTACGCGATGCGGGTCGTCTCGCACGGCGCGTTCAACCTGTGCCCCTCGGAGCTGTGCAACCCGAGCGACGGCGGCGACGCCGCGTGCCAGGTCCCGGAGCAGCGGCCCGCGAAGCCGGTGGAGTTCTTCCCCTTCCCGGAGGTGCCCGCGGCCGCGGTGGACGAGGGCCGGGCGATCGTCGCGGCGGGCGGCCTCGACGTCGCGGGGATCGAGTACCTCGAGGCGAAGGACGGCCGTCGCATCTTCTACGACATCAACGCGAACTCGAACCTGCGACCCGCGATCGCGCAGGCCTTCGGCTTCGATCCGTTCGAGCGGGTCGTGGACTACCTGGTCGGCGAGCTCGCGCGCGCGCGCTGAACCCCGGCGAGGCGCGCGGCTACTTGACCGCGCAGCCCATCGCGCCGAGCGACAGCACCCCGGCCGCGCTCGCCGTGAGGGCGCCGCCGGGGGTCACGGTGATCTTGCACGCGCCGCCGTCGGGCGCGCCGGCGGCCGAGTACTTGCCCTGCGGCGCGAGCCCCACCACGTAGTGCTGCGTGGGGCCGGAGGGGGCCTTGTACGAGAGCTTCTCGGGCGCCTTCTGCGGCCCGGCCTTCGTGAACACCACGACCTCGTTGTCGATGCGCGCGCCCTCGGCCCCGTCGCCCGGCACGGCCTCGGCGCCGGGCAGGGCGTCGCCGCTCGCGCCCACCACCACGGTGTGGAGGAAGCGCCGCTCGGTGGAGCCCTTCGCAGAGGCGGTCTCGAGGCGCAGGCCGAACACGCCCTCGGCCGGATCGTTCTTCATGAAGATGTCGTCGGTCTTGAGCGAGGGCTCCTTCACGAGCTTGAACGCGCTGCCGGCGGGGAGCAGCGCCGAGACCTGCGCGCTCGACGCCCCCACGTCGACGCGGAGGCTGCCGCCGGTGCCCTTGGGCTGCGCGCCGGCGTGGCCGGTCCAGGTGACGCCGTAGCTCGCCTTCGCGACCGTGACGCGGTCGTACACCACGAGGCGCGAGGCGCCAGGTGAGCGGACGGAGAAGGCGCCGCGCGAGAAGAACCACTCGCGCTCCGCCCGGGGCACGGCCTTCGCGCGCTTGTCGTCCGGGTCGTTGTCGTAGGCCGAGCCGAAGCTCGCCATCCCGTACACGTAGCGCTGCGCGTCCTCGAAGCGGGGCACCCCCGCCGTCGCCCCGTAGATCGACTGGTTGGGGGTCTTCTTCATGAGCTCCTTCGCGTCGTCGACGAGGAGGCTGTTGTGGCTCATGGTGGAGTAGGAGTCGTAGTCGCCCGGATCGGTGATCAGCAGGTCTTTGCCTCGCACCACCTCGAAGTGCCCCTGATCGAGGTGCTGGTGGTCGGAGTAGAACGGGGACGACGTGAGCGTGGCCCACGAGGCCTCTTTGCCCCAGTCGGTGCGCGCCAGGATGGTGCCCGTGCCCGGGGCGAAATGGCTGGGCCTGCCCTTGCGCGGGTCGTCCTCCGGGCGGCTCGGGTCGTTGCCGATGAACTCGAGCCAGTGCCAGAGTGGATCGTCGGGCCGCTCGGTGAGGCGCGCGAGGAAGAGCGCGCGCTTCTGGGAGTCGGCGTCGGGGAGCGCCACCGAGAGCGCGAGGAAGGGCCCTGGGCTCGGCCTCGCCGGCTTGTGGTTCCAGTCGCCGTTGTCGAACATCGTGAGGCCGTCCGGGTGCAGCGCGTGCGCTTGGAACGCGATGGTCTCGCGGAGCCACGGGAGCTCGTCGGCGATGCGCGGGTTGCCGCCGGGCGCGCGCGACTCGGCGTCCACGTGGAACGCGAGCGAGGGCGCGATCGTGCGCGCGTATTGCCAGCCCTCGGCGAAGTCGCCGCCAGCGTGCTTCTTGTAGCCGGGGATGACCTCCTCCTGCCACATCTTGCGCGCGATGCCGCGGAGCTCGTTGCCCTTCGGGTCGTCCCCCGCGAACGCGGGACCGGCGACAGCCACGGTCGCGAAGTGGCCCATGTAGTGGTTGCCTATCGCGTCGCCGTTCCGATACCCGTCTTTGCGATACCACTTCAGGTACGTGTAGACGCGCTGGACGATGATCTTCTTCGCGGCGGGCGTGAGGGCGGGGTTGTCGTGCAGCCAGTCGTACACGAGGGCAGGGAACACGCCGCGGTTGCGGATCGTGTAGCCCTCGTTGTGCTTGACGATGTTGTCGCCGCCCTTCTTGTCGCCGACCTTCTCCTTGTCCTCCACGAGCGCGACGGCGTACTTCACGGCGCCCTTCGCGTACGTCTCCTTGCCGGTCATGACCGCGCAGAGCGCGAGATCCGCGGCCGCGTGGCCCCAGTCTTCCGCCTCGTAGCCGGACTCGATGGTGTCGCGCAGGGCGCTGTCGCACCCCTCCTGGAGGCGCACCCACACGGGGTTGTCGGGCTTGACCGCGGCCTTGAGCTTGGTGATGCGCTCCGCGGAGAGCAGCACCCGGGGGTGGAGCCAGGGGCCGTCCGGGTTCGCGACCGGGACGACCTTGCTGTCGTCGCGCGGGGTGCCCGAGCCGGGGCCGGGGTCGTCGTCGCCCTCGGCCACGGGCGCCTTCGTGCCGAACGGGGGCGGGAAGCGCTCCCGACAGCCGCCGCAGGCGACCAGGAGCGAGGCCAGACCGAAGAACACGAGGCGGGTCGTGGGCGTTCGCATGGCCTGGAGCCTAGCATCGCTTCTACCCCCGCCGACGCCTCGCGCGCGCGGGCCCGTCGCGCATGGGCGCCCGAGGCTCCGCGTCGGGCCGCGGCCGGATCAGCGGGGTCGCGGAGGTGGCGGAGCGGGGGGGACGAGCGTCGCGCCGGAGGGGGCAGGGGACGCGCCCGAGGCCGCGCGCGCGGGCGCCGCAGGAGGCGCGGTCGACGCG
>CAZHGG010000059.1:0-13231 GCA_964531755.1 uncultured Polyangiaceae bacterium | reverse complement strand
GCGCGACTTCGTCGGCCTCCAGCTCCGCGCGCGGGGCGAGCCCGAGGCCGCCGCGCGCCTGCGCGCCGTGGGCGACGACGCGATCCGCGCGCTCGGCCGCGCCTCCGAGCGCCCCGAGCAGCCGCTGGTGGAGGACGACAAGCTCGCCCGCCTCGCCGTGAAGGTGGCCACCGGCGAGGACCGCGCGCCTCGCCTCGCGCGACCGAAACCTCTCTATTTTCAGTATTTTACCCTACACAAGCCCTGGTGAGCCGGCGGCCACGCCGCGCGTGTGCATATCGCTCCTCCGCAGGTTGCGCTCGGTGATCCTGGAGGCCCCGTCGCCCGCGCCCGTCGCCGATCTCTTCCTGGAGAAGTCGCTTTACCTCCCATCGCAGGGACACCCAATGGCAACGGCTACATGGGCCCCTTCTGCTGCACCGGCGTCTCCGCCGTGGTGCGAGCGAAGGTGGGTATCCGGTGGGCCATCTGTACTTCTTCGGCTGGGCGGGCCAGGCGTTCACCGACGGCGAGCCCCGCGGATCTCTCGAATCGAGCGCGAGGAACCCCTGGGCGCCCGGCCCGATCTGGGCGACGATGCGATCGCATGAGCGCGCCGTGGATCCACGAGGGCAGGCCGATCGCCTTCGTCACCGAGGCGATCGAGCGCGGGCGGTGGGCGCCGTGAGTGTGGGGCTGCCCTCGCCGGACGTCGACTTCTTCGATCGTCGCGTCACGCCGGTGATGGAGCCGCTCATGGCCTATCACCGCCACTCCCTGGCCGGCGCGGAGCACCTCCCACGACGCGGGCCGGCCATCATCCTCTCCACCCACTCGCTCGCGACCTACGAGCTGTTCTTTGCCTTCATCGCGATCCGCCGGCAAACGGGCCGGCTCGTGCGATCGCTGGCCGACAACTGGTGGTGGCACACGCGGGTGATGGGGGAGATCTTCGAGAAATCCGGCCTTGTCCCGGCGAGCCCGACCGCGGGCCGTGCGCTGCTCGACGCGGGCGAGCTGCTCGGCATCTCGCCAGGAGGGCAGCGCGAGGCGCTCCGGCCGTCGACGGAGCGGCACCGGTTGAGCTGGCATGGGCGGCTCGGTTTTGCGCGGCTCGCGATCCTCGCCCAGGTCCCCTTGTACCTGGCCGCGTGCCCCGCCGCCGACGGGATCTTCACCGTCTACCGGTCGCCCTTCACCGAGTGGTCGTATCGCCGCTTCGCCTGGCCCCTGCCCATCTTTCGTGGCCTCGGCCCCACGCTCCTCCCGCGGCCGGTGAAGCTCACGACCTACATCGCACCACCGTTCTCCCCGCCGAGGCCGGCCGGCCCCGAGCCCACGCCGGGAGAGGTGGAGTCGTTCCGCGCCGAGGTTGAGCGCCGGATGGTGGCGTTCGTGGCCGAGGCGATGGAGCGGGACGCCCGCTGATCCCGATCGACCGCTGATCCGCTCACCCGAGCCGAGACCGGAGACGCAGGCGGGCGCTGGAGACCATGCGCTGCAAGCTCCCGAGCGGCGATCCGACCCCCGCGCGGCGCGAGGAGTCCGCCGGCAGCTCGAGGAGCACGCGGAACGCGGTCACGTCGTGCGAGGGGCTGTCCATCACCCCCGCGGTGCCGGCGAAGAGGATGCGCATGAGCCTCCACGTCTCGGGGCTCGATCGACGGATGATCTCGTCGCGCGACTCCAACCACCGCGCGTGGCCCTTCTTGGTCCAGAGGTGGTAATTGCGCCGATCGTTCCAGATGGCGGCGATCTCGAAGGGGGAGTGTGTGATGGCCGAGACCAGCTCGGGCATGTAGACCATGCGGAAGGTGCCCGGCCAGACGTACTTGGTGACGAAGCTCGACGTGGCCACGGGCTGGGTCGCGCCGGCGAAATCGAGGTAGACGCGCCCCCCTGGCCGGAGCCAGCGCTGGATGCGATCCATCACCTGGGGGTAGTCGGAGAGGTCCTCGATCACGCCCATCATGGTGATGGCGTCGAAGAGGGCCGGGGGATCGTAGGTGAAGAAGTCCTGATAGAGGGCCTCGGCGTCGAGGCTCTCCTCGCGGATGCGATCCTGGGTGTAGGCGAGCTGGTCCTTCGAGAGGGTGATCCCCGTGACCCGCACCCCGCGGCGGGCGGCGTAGCGCGTCACCCCACCCCAGCCGCAGCCGACCTCGAGCAGGCGCTGGCCCGCCTTCAAGCGGAGGTTGTCGAAGGCGAAGCCGAGCTTGCGCTCGGCGCCCACCTCCATCGAGTCGTCTTCGGACTCGTAGATGCCCGGCGTGTACGTCTGGTAATCGCGGTCCTGGGCGTAGAGCTGGATGTTGCCCGAGTCGTAGTGCTTGGCGATCCACTCCGGGTTCAGCTTGGTGCGGCCCCCGGAGAAGATCGGCTGGATGCGCCTCCACACCTTGATGGCGAGCTGCGCGTCGGAGAGCGACCCGCGGAGGAGCGAGAGGGTGCGCACGAGATCGCCCTCGAAATCGATGTCTCCGCGGATGTATGCCTCGCTCAGGGGCAGTTCGTCGAGCGTCAGGAAAGCCTCGCGCCCGCGCTCGTTGAGGATCTTGATCCGGAAGGCGCAGGGCTCGGCCGCCGAGTGGACCCGGCCGTCCGGCATCTCCACGGCGAGGGGCAACCCGAGGTCCTTCGAGCGAGCGACGAGCGTGTCAAGTCCTAGCATCCGACTCTCCTTGGATCCGATCCCGCGGTCTCTGCACGTCCGTGGCGATGCCGACAGCCTGGAGCGCGCGGATCACCAAGAAACCGACGTCGATCTCCCACCAGCGATGGCCGAACATAGCCGATCGCGGGTGCGCATGATGGTTGTTGTGCCAGCCCTCCCCGAACGTGAGGAGCGCGACCCAGAAGGTGTTCCGCGATCCGTCGCGCGTCGCGTAGTTGCGATACCCGACCCGGTGCGTGGCCGAGTTGACGAGCCAGGCGGCGTGATGGCAGAACACCGTGCGCACGGCGACGCCCCAGATGACCCAGCTCGCGCCGAGGCCGCCATACCGCTCGCCGATCACGTAGAGCGCGAGGGCGAGCAGTGGATTGGAGATGGCGTGCAGCCGGTGCAGGTGGGCGAAGAAGGGATCGCCCGCGAGGTCCTTGGCATCGGCGACGGACTTGTCCGATTTGAACAACACCCACCCGATGTGGCCCCAGAGGAAGCTCGGGATGGGCGAGTGCGGGTCGCCCGGGCGGTCGGCGTAGCGATGGTGGCGGCGGTGCTTCGCGACCCACACGACGGGTGAGCCTTGCCAGGCGAGGGCGAACGAGGTGAGCAGGCAGACGAACCAGCGCGGCGCCTTGAAGGCCCGGTGCGTCAAGAGGCGGTGATACCCCACGCTCACCCCGAGCCCCACGAGCACCCAGCCGAGGAGGGCGATCAAGAGGCCGCTCCGTGAGTAGTAGAACGGCGCGGTCAGGGCGATGACGTGGACCGCCCCGATGCCGGCGACGTGCAGCCAGTCCACGTTGGCGAGCGTCATCACCGGGGCGCCGGACCCGAGCCGGGCCGGCGGAGCCGCCCTCGCGAGGCCGGCGTCGGCGCCCTTCGTGGGATCCACGTCGGTCATGCGATTTCGGTTCCGAGGCCATGGCCGCGCGGGCGGGAGTCCATCGCTCGCCGCGCGGCCTCGTATCCCGTCACGATGGCCGCGTCGAGCGCCCCGAAATCGAGGAACCAGATATCGCTGGTGTCCGGCTCGATGTAGAGCTCCACCTCGTCCTTGGCCTTCGCCGACGCGTGGTGGGCACCGAGGAAGAAGCCCTGCATCGCGAGGTGGAGGACGGGTGGGAGGTGGTTGCCCGAGAAGGGATTGAGGAGGCGGCCGAGATGACGGAGGGCGCTGTCCTCCGCGGTGGCCGCGAGGGCCTTGCCCGACGAGGGGATGACGTTGACCGCGATCACGCGCCCGGCGCCCATCCGCTTCACCACGTGCACCGGCAGGTTCTCGAGGAAGACGCCGTCCACCAGCACGTCGTCGCCCGTGACCACCGGCGGCAGGAGGCCGGGGAGGGCGCAGCTCGCGCGCACGGCGTACGTCACGGGGCCGCGCTCGTGCGGCACGACGCTCGCGGACACCGCGCTGGAGCTGACGGTGGCGCAGCGCACCCAGAGATCCTCCATCATGGTGTCGCCGAAGAAGGCCTGGAGCATCCGCTGGAAGCGGTGGCCGCGGGTGGCGGCGACGATGGGGACGGTGAAGTCGAAGGGCGAGCTGTCGACGAGGTAGCGGCGGCACTCGTCGCGCATGCGATCGGGGCTCCACCCCGCAGCGCACTGCGCGGCGACGATCGACCCCATGCTGGTGCCGGCGACGATGTCGATCGGGATCCGGCGCTCCCGGAGCGCGCGGATCACGCCGATGTGCGCGAAGCCGCGGGCCGCGCCCCCCGCGAGCGCGAGGCCGTGCCCCCTCCCCGCGAGCAGCCGCGCCGCGCGCGCGAGATCCGCCTGGACGCCGAGGCGGACGTGGTGGTGCGCGTCGACCTGCGCGGCGTCGAGGAAGGCCCGCGTGCCCCGCGGCAGCTTCACCGCGTCGGGGTGGACGATCAAGAGCTCGCGCCGATCGTAGCTCCCGTGCGCCGACTCGCGGAGTCGGCCAGGCAAGGTGATCTCACGGGCCGAGTCGGTCGCCGAGGCGATCATCACGATGGTGTCCGCGGCGCGGATACAGTGCCTCGTCCACGGCGTGTCGCCGCTGTCCGCGATCAGGATGATCTGATCGTGATCGCGCTCCACGAGGTCGAGCCATTGCGTGAGATCGTGCGGCCTCTCGCCCGCCGCCGCGCCGGGGCCGAGGCGCTCCGCGACCATCGCCGCGTCGATGCAGATCACCCGCTCCGCGGGCGACATGGCCGCCGCCAGCGCCTCTGCCGTGCGGGCGGTGGGCGCGCGCGGGCTGACCGGGACGAGCCCAATCAGTGGCGCCGCCTTCTCCTCCCGCGGGACGCGCGCGCGCCTCACGAGCACGCGGCACACCGAGAGGAGCGCCGCCGGGTCGCGCTGCGCCGTCTGCTCGAAGGCCAATCTCGATATCCGGAGGAGCACGGCGTCGCGCACCGCCCGCACGGTCGCCGAGCGAGGCTCGCCGTCGATCAGCGCAATCTCACCCACGGTGTCGCCGTGCGAGAGCCTCCGCAGGTGGATCTCGCCGCCGGCGCCGTCGGGCTGGACGACGTCGAGCCGGCCGGAGACGACGACATAGAGGTCGTCGCTGCGATCGCCGATCGCGAACAAGGGGACATCGGCCTCCACCATCACGATCTCGGCCCGCCGCGCGAGATCCTCGATCGTCGCGTCGGGTAGATCGCGGAACACCCCGGTGCGGCGCAGCGCTTGGAGCGCGAGGTCCGGGGCGGTGGTGTCGGTTGTCATTCAACCTTGGTCGGCGAGCCCGCGAGGCTACCGTGATCGTCCGGTGCATGGAAGGGGCGGAGCGATCGACGCGAGCGTGGGCGCGTGCCTCGGGCAGCGCGCATGGATCGCACTGCCCATCCGCGCCGAGAGTGCCCTGGAAGCTCTCGGGGGGTGGGGCTACGCGCCGAATCCCGCGTCGCGCGCTTGCCCGATCGCTCGGCCTCTCGACTCGCTCCGGGTGCCGCGCGGTAGGCGACTGCCACTCCGGCACGCTGGGAATAGCCGAACAGCGTGAAGGTGGGTGCTGCGACTGCATCGACGACCGCCGCCAGGTCGCGGACCCAAGCGTCGAAGTCGACGCCCCTGGTAGCCCCGGCGCGGTGTGTTGTGCCATTTTGAGCCCCAGCCGCGGCACACGTGGGCCCGGCGCCGGGCGGCTCGCCCCAGCGCGCAGGCCTTTCCAGCGTTTCGCGCGGAAATGGGGGCTGGTGGCACAAGCGCACACCTTGGCACGAGCGCTGCAACGGGGTGTTCATGCGCAAGCCCAACTCCCTCCTGGTCGTCTCGCTCGCTTCTCTCCTCGCCTGCGCCGCGTGCTCGGGCGCCGGCGGCACGCTGCCCGAGGGCAACGGCCCGATCGACGGCGACGGCCAGCTCGACGGCACGCCCGAGTCGGGTGGCTCCCGCTCCGGCGGAGGCATGGCGTCCGCTCCGGAGGCGGCGGGCGCCAGCGCCGGCGCTCCCGCACCCCCGGGCGGCGGTGGCGGGGGCGGCGGCGGCGGAAACGGCCAGGTCGCGGCGGGGATCCTCACCGCGGGCGCGTGGGACGACAACGCGAACTTCGACCGCTTCCTCCGCTACCGCGCGGGCGTCATCGCCTCCGGACAGCACACGGCCGGGCTCCTCCCGATCGACGAGGCGGCCCACCGCGCGGCGCACGCGGCCCCCCGCGGCGGCGCCAAGCAGACGCTCGACGTCTCGCTCATGATCGACACCACCGGCAGCATGGGCGACGAGCTCCGCTACCTGCAGACCGAGTTCTCGGCCCTCGCGACGCGCATCTCGCAGACCTACCCGGGCGCGCAGCAGCGCTGGTCACTTGTACTCTACAAGGACACGACCGACGAGTACATCGTGCGGTGGTTCAACTTCCGAAGCGACACGGCCGAGTTCCGCGCGCACCTCGCGGCGCAGTCGGCGAGCGGCGGCGGGGACTTCCCCGAGGCGCCCGACAGCGCGCTCGCCGTCGCCAACCGCCTCACGTGGCGCACCGGCGCCGACACCGCGCGGCTCCTCTTCTGGGTGGCCGACGCGCCGCACCACGACGCGAAGGCCGAGGCCATGGCCGCGGCCATCAAGGACGCGCGCGACAAGGGCATCCACGTGTACCCGGTCGCGTCGAGCGGGGTCGACGAGCTCACCGAGCTGTCGATGCGGTCGGCCGCGCAGCTCACCGGCGGTCGGTACCTGTTCCTCACGGACGACTCGGGCGTCGGCGGCGCCCACAAAGAGGCAAGCGTGCCCTGTTACTTCGTGACGAAGCTCGACAAGGCCATCTTGCGCATGGTCGACATCGAGATGACCGGCGCCTACCGCGAGCCCGCGGCCGCCGACGTGGTGCGCACCGGCGGCAACCCGACCGACGGCGCGTGCCAGCTCGAGAGCGGCCCGGCCCAGGCGTACTGAGCCGGGACGCGACGAACCTCACGCTCGGCGCGCGCCTCACGTCCTCTTCTTTGGCCCCCTCGGAGCCCCCGGGGGGGCCCGTCGCTTCGAGAGGGCGAGCAGCCCGGGCGACAGGAAGTCGGTGAGCAGCTCCGCGAGCGCCTCCGCGGACAGCTCGGGGTGATCCCCCCACCACAGCGCGGTCCTCTCCACCGCGGCGTTGATCGCCTGGGCGAGGGCCTCGGCGACGACCGGGTCCAGCGCGTCGCCGTCCCCCGCGATGAGCTGCGCGACGAGCAGCACCTGCGCCCTCTGCAGGTCGGCGAGGGCGGGCCCGCCCGGCGAGCCGCTCGCCGAGAGAGACGTGAGCAGCGCCGACCACTGAGCCCGGTGGGCGTCGACGTAGCGGAGGAACGCGAGGATCCCCGCGTGCAGGCGCCGGCCGAGCTCGGGCTCGACGAGGACGGCCGCGGTGAGCGTGTGCGTGAGCTCCTCGCCCACCATCGCCATCACGTCGGCGAAGAGCTGCTCCTTCGACTCGGCGAGATCGTAGATGACCGGCTTGGAGACGCCCACCCGCCGCGCGAGCTCGTTCATCGAGGCGCCGTGGTACCCGCGCTCGACGAAGAGCGCCCGCGCCTCCATCAGCACCTGGCGCCGACGGAGCTCTCGAGGCACGCGGCCGTGGGCGTGCGCGGCGAGCTCGTCGGCGATCTTTGGCGTCTTCATCGCGGGCCGAGGATATAGCACTTGCGCACCTACCGACGGTAGGTTACCGTGGGTAGGTATGAAGATGGAGACCAGCGGGGACTTCGCCGAGCGCGACGAGGCGCGCATCAGCCAGCTGGCGTCCTTCGTCGACGGGGCGGTGCGCCCCTGGTTCCGGGCCGAGGTCCGCGGCCTCGACCGCATCCCACCGGGCGCGGCGCTCTACGTCGGCAACCACAACGCCGGGCTGATGATGCCGGAGGCGCTCCTCCTCGGCGCGGCCGCGTACCAGGCCCACGGCCTCCACGCGGTCCCCTTCGGTCTCGCGGGGGACGCGGTCGTCTCACTCCCCGTCTTGCGCGACCTCACCGTGCCGCTCGGGGCCGTGCGGGCGACGCCCGAGAACGCCCGGCGCCTGCTCGCGCGCGGCGCAAAGGTCCTCGTCTACCCCGGCGGCGATCTCGAGGCGATGCGGCCCTTCCGCGACCGGGACCGCATCGTGTTCGGCGGCCGGCGCGGGTACATCCGCGCCGCCCTGCGAGCGGGCGCCCCCGTGGTCCCCGTCGTGACCGCCGGCGCCCACGCGACGTGCGTCGTGCTCACCGACGGGCAGTGGTTGGCCAAGCTCCTGCGCGCCGATCGCCTCCTCCGCGTGAAGGTGTGGCCCATCACCCTGTGCCTCCCCTGGGGCCTCGTGGTCGGCCCGGGGCTCGTCTTCCTGCCGTGGCCGAGCCGCGTCCTCCAAGAGGTGCTCGAGCCGATCCGCTTCGAGCGCGACGGCGAGGAGGCGGCGGCGGACGAGGACTACGTGCGCGCGTGCGCCGAGCGGGTGGAGAGCACCATGCAGCGCGCGCTCACCCGCCTGGCCGACGAGCGCCGGGCCATGAAGGAGGAGAGGAGAGCATGAAGGAGCCGCGAGAGCTCGACTTCGAGGTGGCGGTGATCGGCGCCGGCTTCGGCGGCATCGGGGCGGGCATCAAGCTCCGCGAGGCGGGCATCGACTCGTTCGTCATCCTCGAAAAGGCCGCCGACCTCGGCGGGACCTGGCGCGACAACCGCTACCCCGGCATCGCCGTCGACATCACGTCGTTCACGTACTCGTTCTCGTTCGAGCAGAACCCCAACTGGTCCCGCGTGTTCGCGCCGGGGGCCGAGCTGCTCGCGTACGCAAACCACTGCGCCGACAAGTACGGGCTCCGTCCGCACCTGCGCTTCAACGTCACCATCACGAAGGCCGTCTTCGACGACGAGGCCAACGTCTGGCGGCTCCACACCGGGGACGGCGTGATGCTCACGGTCCGCTTCGTCATCTCGGCCACCGGCGGCTTGACGCAGCCGAAGGCGCCCGACATCGAGGGGCTCGACACCTTCGCGGGCAGGACGATCCACACGGCGCGCTGGGACGCGGGCTACGATCTCGCGGGCAAGCGGGTCGCGGTGATCGGGACGGGCGCCACGGCCGTCCAGGTGGTGCCCTCGATCGCGCCGACGGTGGGGAAGCTGCACGTGTTCCAGCGCACGCCGATCTGGGTGCTGCCCCGCCCGGACACGGAGATCCCCCCGTGGCTCCGGGAGATCTTTCGTCGGCGCCCGCTCACGCAGACCACCGCGCGCGCGGCCACGACCGCCCTCACCGAGCTCGTGATGGTGCTCGGCGTCGTCTACAACCGGCAAGCGCCGTTCGTGACCCGGGGGCTCGAGCGCGTGTGCCTCGAGCACCTCCGCCGGCAGGTCGCCGATCCCGAGGTGCGGGCACGACTGACACCTCACTACGGCTTCGGCTGCAAGCGCCCGAGCTTCTCGAACGACTACTTCAGGACCTTCAACCACGAACACGTCGAGCTCGTGACCGAGCCGATCGCGCGGGTGGTCCCCTCGGGGCTCGTCACGCGCGACGGCGTCACGCGCCCCCTCGACGCGCTGGTGCTGGCCACCGGGTTCAAGGTGTTCGAGCCCGGCAACATCCCCACGTACGAGGTCTACGGCCGCGGGGGCGTGGAGCTCGGCGCCTTCTGGCGCGAGCACCGCTTCCAGGGGAAGCCCGGGACGGAGGCACCCTCGTAGAACTACTTTGGTGTCCTCGGGCCCTACAGCTTCTCGGGGTCCTCGTGGTTCGCGATGGTCGAAGCACAGACCACGCACGCGCTGCGCTGCATTCGGGAGGCGCGGAGGCGCGTGGCCACGTGCGTGGAGGTTCGAAGGGAGCCGCACGACGCCTACTTCGAGGAGATCCAGCGCCGGCAGCGCGACACGGTCTTCTTCAACAACGACTGCGCGAGCGCGCACAGCTACTACTTCGATCCGCACGGCGACGCGCCATTCCTGCGCCCCTCGTCCGGGCTCGAGATGTGGTGGCACGCGCGGCACTTCAACCTGGACCACTACCGGTACTCCGGCGCGGAGAAGGCATGAGCACGTACACGAGGGCATTCGCCGGCAAGACGGCGTTCGTCACGGGAGGCGCGTCGGGCATCGGTCGCGCGTTGACCGTCGAGCTGCTCGCCGCGGGCGCGCGCGTGACGATCGCAGACATCGCGGGCGCCCCGGAGGCCGCGCGGGCGCTGGGCTGCCAGGCCGTCGCGCTCGACGTGACCGACGCCGAGGCGGTGACGCGCGCGGTGAGGGCCTTCGTGTCCGCGCACGGCCGGCTGGACTACCTCTTCAACAACGCGGGCGTGGCTGTGGTCGGCGAGACGAAGTCGATGTCGGGGGCCGACTGGAGGCGGGTGCTCGACGTCAACGTGAGCGGGGTGGTCCACGGTGTCCACGCCGCGTACCCGATACTCATCCAGCAGGGCAGCGGCCACATCGTGAACACGGCGTCCGCCGCGGGCCTCTTGCCCATCCCCGGCGCGGTCGCCTACGCGACCTCGAAGCACGCGGTCGTGGGCCTCTCGACCTCCCTGCGCGCCGAAGCGCGCGCCTCGGGGTCAAGGTGAGCGTCCTGTGCCCGAGCTTCGTGCGCACGCCCATCGCGGACAACGTGAAGCTGCTCGGGAACATCGATCGACGGACGGCCCTCGCGATCGTCGATCGGATCGGGTGGATGCCGCCGGAGGCCCTCGCGCGCACGGCCCTGCGCGGCATCGCGCGGAACGAGGCGGTCATCGTCGCGCCGGCGTACGCGCGGGTGCTCGTGGGCGCGGCGCGACGGTACCCGCTCGTCGCGGACGTGTTCGGGGCGGTGGCCACGCGGGTGATCTCTGGGCTGGGGTGAGGAGCGCGACGCCGCGCGCGATCACGAGCGACCACCTCGCGCGGCGAGCTAGAATCCGGGCGTGAGCTTCTGGTCCCAGCACGTGCTCCCGCGCCTCGTCGAGTCGGCCTGCAAGAGCCGCGAGATCCTCGAGGAGCGCAGGCGCTGGGTGCCCGAGGCGCGCGGGCGCGTGCTCGAGGTGGGCGTGGGCTCGGGGCTGAACCTCGCGTTCTACGACCCCGCGCGCGTTGAGCGCGTCACCGGCGTCGATCCCTCCCCCGAGCTGCTCGCCAAATGCGCGCCCCGGGCCCGCGCGGCGGAGGTGCCGGTGACCCTCGTGGAGACCCACGCCGAGCGCCTCCCCTTCGACCACGGCGCCTTCGACACGGTCCTTGCAACCTACACGCTCTGCAGCGTCCTCGACCCCGCGCGCGTGCTCGCGGAGGTGCGCCGCGTGCTCGCGCCGGGCGGCGAGCTCCTGTTCGTGGAGCACGGCCTCGCGCCCGACGCGGACGTGCGCCGCTGGCAGCGTCGGCTCACGCCCGCGTGGAGCCGCTGCGGCGGGGGCTGCCGGCTCGATCGCGAGCTGCCTCGGGAGCTGCGCGACGCGGGCTACCGCGTGGACGAGCTCCGCGCCCACTACGGAGAGGGCCCGCGCGTGCTGAGCTACACGTTCGAGGGGCGCGCGCGCCCCGGGTGAGCGACCCGCGACGGGCGGGGCGCTTGCATTCACCCGGGACTCCTCTACAAATTCCCCATGCTCCGCGGCCCTCGCTCCGGCGCGCGCGCCGCGCGCCGACGGTCACGCGCGCGCCGCGGGCTCGGCGGGCTGGCCATGGCCCTCGGGGCGATCGCGCTGACCGCCCTCGCCCCGCGCGAGGCCCGGGCCGCCTCGCCCGCGCGCGGCACGGGCTTCGAGCTCCGCTTCGGGCTGGGCTTCGCCGCGACCAGCCGCGTCCCCACGCTGCGCCTCAGCGAAGACACGAGCCTGTCGTCGCGCGACGCCGTGAGCGGCACGCTGCCCACGGCGGGCGGCTTTCGCGGCCTCGGCGGGCACACTGACTTCACGTACGTGGTGCGGCCGCGGCTCACGATCCCGCTCGTGGGGTTCGGCTTCTACGGCGCGATCGGCGACCACGCGCCGGTGCGCAGCGCCGTGGACGGCACGCTCGCGACGGTGCAGCCGTGGCGCATGTTCGCGGTCGACGCGCTCGGGCCGGGGCTCGGCGTGCGGCTCACGCACCGGCGCTATTTCTTCGAGGCGACGGCGCGCGTGGGCGCGGTGCTCTACGGCGGCAAGGCCGAGCTCGCGGCGGGCCGCGAGGCGGTCGACGCCGACGTGATCGGGCTCGCGTTCAGCGCCCGGGCCGAGCTGTCGGCGTGCCGGCGGCTCGACCCCGAGCAGCGCGTCTGCCTCAGCTTCGCGCCGCGGCTCTACGAGGTGCGCCCGCTCTCGGGCGCCAGCCTGAACCTCACCTGGGTCTGGGGAACTTAGCATGCAGTCTACACACGTTCACGGGCGATCACGGCGCGCGGGGCTCCTCGCCGCGATCGGGCTCGCCGCGCTCGCGCTGTCCACGGCGCTCGGCTGCAACGGCGAGGGGCCCACGCCGCTCGACGCGGTGGGGCTCGGCGCGGACACGCCGCTGCCGCGCCGGAAGGGCACGCTGCTCGTCGACGCGTGCGGCCTCGACCCGTGGCAGGAGGCCACGCTCGCGCGGCCCTCGACCCGCACGATCGCGGGCGAGGTGCTGCTGCTCTGCATGGTGCCCCGCGAGACGGGCGCGCTCGGCCCGGCCGACAAGGGCGCGCGCGACGAGCTTGAGCGCACGTTCGCGCGGCTCCACGAGCTGGGCTACCAGGTCTCGCTCGGCGTGGCGTTCACCGACGAGACCGGCGTGCGCTACGACGCCGAGCGCACCCGCCGACTCCTCGGCGACGCGGCGTTCCGCGACGCGCTCGTGGCCTCGCTCGAGCCGCTGCTCGCGAAGGTCGACGCGGTCGATCTCGACCTCTTGAGCGCGCCGGTCGCCGCGCGCGCCGATCTCACGAGGTTCGTCGCCGCCGTGTCGGCCAAGCTCCGCCCCGCGAAGAGGCCGCTCGGGCTGCTGCTGCCGCCTTCGGTCGCCACGCCGAGCGATCTGCCCGACGGCGAGGCGTTCGATCGCGCGGCGCTGGCCGCGAGCGTCGATCGCTTCCGGGTGATGACGCTCGACTACTCCGACACGGCGCCGGGCCCCACGCTCGACCCGGGCTGGGCGACCGACGCCGTGCGCCTCGCCCTCCGCGAGCAGCGCGAGACCGCCGTCGCGGTGCCGCTCTACGGC
>CAZHGG010000058.1:0-13324 GCA_964531755.1 uncultured Polyangiaceae bacterium | reverse complement strand
CGGCACCCCGCACATGTTCATCAACGGCCGCCGCCTCGTCGGCGCGCAGCCGTTCGACAAGTTCGCCAAGATCATCGACGAGGAGATCACCAAGACCGGCGCGATGATGGCGAAGGGCGTCGCCGCGAAGGACGTCTACGACACGCTCATCAAGGACGGCAAGGGCGCGCCCGAGCCGGAGAAGAAGACCGTGGCCGCCGCGCCCGCCGGCTCGGCCTTCAAGGGCAAGGCCGACGCGAAGGTCGTCATCCAGGAGTTCTCCGACTTCCAGTGCCCCTTCTGCTCGCGCGTCGAGCCGCAGATGGCGGAGGTCATGAAGAACTACGGCGACAAGATCAAGGTCGTCTGGCGCCACAAGCCCCTGCCCATGCACCCCGACGCGCCGCTCGCCTCCGAAGCGGCCGAAGAGGTCCTCAAGCAGAAGGGCAACGACGGCTTCTGGAAGATGCACGCGAAGCTGTTCGCCAACCAGGGCGAGAAGGACGGCCTCAAGCGTGAGGCGCTCGAGAAGTACGCGCAGGAGCTCGGCTGCGACATGGCCAAGTTCAAGGCGGCCCTCGACAACCACACCCACAAGGCCAAGGTCGACGCCGACAACAAGGCCGGCAGCGACGCCGGCATCAACGGCACCCCGGCCTTCGTGATCAACGGGTACTTCATCAACGGCGCGCAGCCGTACCCGAAGTTCAAGAAGCTCATCGACCGGGCGCTCGCGGAAGCGAAGTAGGCGCCTCTCGTCCGCCACGCGGACACACGCCCCCGGCACCCCGGGGGCGTTTTTCTTTTTGTAGAAGCATGATTTCACGAATGATTCGGGCGATCGCCTCCGGACTCCTGCTCGTGTCGGTCACGGGCGCCTGCGGCCGCCGCGGCGTGCCCGTGACGGACGTGACCCTCCAGCCCAAGCCGGGCGCGGAGGTGGCGGTGGCGCCGACGAACGAGCCGCGCGCGCCCATCAACGACGACTCGGAGCGCGACGCGCCGGTGCCGGTCTTCGCTACCGACCCGACCGACGGCGACCGCGACGCCCTCGTGACGATGGTCGAGTTCTCCGACCTCCAGTGTCCATACTGCGGGCGCGCCGCCGGCACGGTCGACGCGCTCCGCGAGGCCTACCCCGCGGACCAGCTCCGCATCGTGTGGCGACACTACCCGCTGCCGTTCCACCCGTTCGCGCGGCCGCTCGCCGAGGCCGGCGTGGGGGTGCTCGAGCTCGGCGGCTCGGCCGCCTTCTTCCGCTACCAGCGCGAGGCCTTCGACGCGCTCGGCCGCGCGGGCGGGCTCACCGCTGCCTCGCCCCGCCGCTTCGCGGAGATCGCGGGCGTGAGCGGTGAGGCGATCGAGGACGGCCTCCGGGCCCACCGCTGGGCGGCCACGGTCGAGCGCGACATGGACCTCGGGCAGCGACTCGGGGTGAGCGGCACGCCGGCGTTCTTCATCAACGGCGTGGCGCTCGGTGGCGCGCAGCCGCTCGAGAAGTTCAAGGAGGTCATCAACACCGAGCTCGCGCGGGCGAAGGCGCTCGTCGCGGCGGGGACGCCGCGCCATTCCGTGTATGTTGCAGCGACCAAGGCGGGCTTCACGCCCCCGAAGGCGGAGGAGCCCGAGCCCGAGCCGCCGCCGGATCTCACGGTCTACAAGGTGCCCGTCGGCAACAGCCCGGCCCTTGGCCCGCAGACCGCGCTCGTCACGATCGTGGAGTTTTCGGACTTCCAGTGCCCCTTCTGCAAGCGCGTCGAGCCCACGCTCGCCGACGTGCGCCGCCAGTACGGCGACAAGGTGCGCGTCGTGTGGAAGGACATGCCCCTTCCCTTCCACACGAACGCGGTGCCCGCCGCGATCCTCGCGCGCGAGGCGCGCGCGCAGCGAGGCGACGCGGGCTTCTGGGACATGCACGGGCGCCTCTTCGCCGACCAAGCGAACCTCGACCAGCCGGGCTTGCTCGCGCTCGCGCGGCAGGCGAAGCTCGACGCGGGGCGCGTGTCGAGGGCGCTCGCCCAGAAGAGCCACATGGCCGCGATCGACGCGGACATGGACGCCGGCGACGACGTAGGCGCCTCGGGCACGCCGCACTTCTTCATCAACGGTCGCCGGCTCGTAGGCGCGCAGCCCCTCGAGAAATTCACGGCGATCATCGACGCCGAGCTCGCCCGCGCCGAGGCGCTGGTGCGCGCGGGTACCCCCGCCGCGGGCGTCTACGCCGAGCTGCAGAAGGGCGCGCAGACCACGGCGCCCGCGGTCGTACACAAGAGCGTCGCGAGCGATCCCCAGGCGCCGTTCCGCGGGACGGCGGGGGCGAAGGTCACGATCCTCGAGTTCTCGGACCTGCAGTGCCCGTTCTGCCGGCGCGTGGAGCCGACGCTCGACGAGGTGCTGAAGGCGTTCCCCGGCAAGGTGCGCATCGAGTGGCGCAACATGCCCCTCCCTTTTCACGCCGACGCCGAGCTCGCCGCCGAGGCCGCCCTCGAGGCGAAGAAGCAGAAGGGCAACGCGGGCTTCTTCAAGATGCAGCGGCTCATCTTCGACGGCCAGGGCCAGCCCGACGGGCTGAAGCGCGACGCGCTCGACGGCTACGCCCGCGCCGTGGGGCTCGACCCCACAAAATTCGCCGCCGCCCTCGACGGACACGTGCACCTTGCAGCCATTCAGCGCGACCAGGCCACGGCGCGCGCGGCGGGCATCAGCGGGACCCCGGCGTTCTTGGTGAACGGGCAGTACATCTCGGGCGCGCAGCCCTATCGCCGCTTTCGCCGGGCCGTGCAGGCCGCGCTCTCCGGGACGCCGTGAGCCGTGCTATTCGAGGGGGCGTGAAGCTCGGCACAGCTCTCCCCGCACGCGGCGCGGCGCGCGTCCCCCTGCGCGCCCGCGCGCTCGCCGCGCTGGCGCTCGCGACGGCCTCCACGCTCACCCTCACCGCCGGCGACGCGGGGGCGTTCGAGAAGCAGCACCACCTCGGGCTCTCGCCCGGCCTCGCGGTGCTCAAGGTGAACAACAAGTCGACCGCGAGCGTGGGCGCGGGCCTCTCGGTCCACTATGCGTACGGCCTCACCGACCAGTTCAACTTCCTCGCCGAGGGCGGCAGCCACGTGGTCGCGGCCGACCAGCAGCGCGACACGCCCGACACGCCCAGCACGTTCCCGGCGCGGGTCGACCACCTCGGCGTGGGCGTGGGCTACGTGCTCGACGTGCTCCGCTGGGTCCCCTACTTCGGAGTGCTCGGGCAGGGCTATCTGCTCAGCGGCGGCACGCTCGAGGGCACGGTCGGCGCGGCCGGGGTGGCCATCGCCGCGGGGCTCGACTACCAACTAGGGCGGCACGTCGCCGTGGGCCTCGCCTTCCGACAGCACTTCATCGCGACGGAGCTCTCCACGTACCCCACGTACACCGTGGGGCAGCTCCGCGTCGAATACGTGTGGGGCTACTGAGCGCTACTTGCCGCCGCTGCCGGTGGCGGTGGCCGTCGGGGTGGGAGGGGGCCCGCCGCCGGTAGACGTGGCCGTCGCCGTGGTGGGGGGTCCGGCGGTGTCCGTCGTGGAGCCGCACTGCCCCTTCGCGCCGCGCGAGCTCGCCTGGCAGGTGCAGAGGCTCAGCGCGGCCGACTGCGCCTTGCACGCGCTGCCGCTCGAGAACCTGCCCTGCTGGCACGTCGAGTTGGCGATCTCGCAGTCGGCGACCGCGTCGAACTCGGTGCCGCACCCGTAGGCCGCGGCCTCGTTCTTCGCCTCGTCGGCTTGGGCCACGCACGCGGCGCGGTCTTTGTCGTTGCCGCCCACGCAGCCCTGCGCCTTGTCGCAGAAGTCGGAGAAGCGCGAGGAGCACGCCGGGAGCGCGCCGAGGACGGCCAGCGCGAACACCCCACCGACCCACGTCGATCTGATCGTCATGTGTTCCCTCGCAATCTCAGCTTCGCCCTCAGTTGCACTTGTTCTGGGCCCCGCGGTAGCCGGCCTGGCACTGACAGAGGCTCAGCACCTTGGAGGCCGCGCTGCACGCGCTGCCCGAGGTGAAGCTGCCGCTCTGGCACGTGGTGCTCGTATCGAGGCAGTCGGAGTACGCCTTGTACGCGTCTTGGCACCCGTACGCGGCGGCCTCGGCCTTGTCGCCCTCGCGGTCCGCGACGCAAGCGTTGCGGTCCTTCTCGTTCTCCGCGCGGCACGCGACCTTGCGGTCGCAGTAGTCGGTGAACTCGGAGGTGCACGCGCTGAGCGCGAGGCCCCCCAGCAGGCTCGCCGCGAAAAGGCCCCATCGTGCCGCCATGGTCATCTCCGTCCCCCTCGCTTCGACTCTACGTGAGCGCCCCTCGCCCCACAAGATCCACGCCGCGTCAGGCGCCCGCGCCCTCGGCGGGCGGCGGCGCCTCGTGGAGCCCGAAGCCGTCGTGCAGGGTTCGCACCGCGAGCTCCGTGTATTTTGCGTGCACAATGCAAGAAATCTTGATCTCGCTCGTGGTGATGGCCTGAATGTTGATTCCACAGCCGGCGAGGAGCTGGAACATCTTCGCGGCGACGCCGGCGTGCGAGCGCATGCCGAGCCCGACGATGCTCACCTTCACGATGTCCTCGTCGTAGCGCACGGCGCTCGCCCCCACGTGCCGGGAGACCTCCTCGATGAGCGGCTTGGCGCGGGTGAGCTCGGTCTTGGAGACGGTGAAGGTCACGTCCGCCCGGGCGCCCTCGCTGGCGCTGTTCGGCGCGCTCTGGATGATCATGTCGACGCCCACGTTCGCCTCGGCCAGCGCGGCGAAGACCTCCGCGACCACGCCGGGGCGGTCGGCGACCCCGACCAGGTGCACGCGGGCGTCGTTCTTGTCGTAGGCCACGCCGGCGACGACGACCTCCTCGAGGGACTTGTCCTCGCGCGTGACCCAGGTGCCGGGGGCCTCCGAGAACGAGCTGCGCACGTGGACGGGCACGCCGTATTTCATCGCGATCTCCACGCTCCGAATCTGGAGCACCTTGGCGCCGAGCGACGCGAGCTCGAGCATCTCCTCGTACGAGATTCGGCCGATCTTCCGGGCCGAGGGGCACATGTTGGGGTCGGTCGTGTACACGCCGTCGACGTCGGTGAAGATCTCGCAGGCGTCCGCGCCGATCGCGGCCGCGATCGCGACCGCCGAGGTGTCGGACCCGCCGCGCCCGAGCGTGGTGATGTTGCCCTCCGCGTCGACCCCCTGGAAGCCCGCGACGACGGCGATCTCCCCGTCGGCGAGCGCCGCGGTGATCTTCGAGTGGTCGATGGACTTGATGCGCGCCTTGGTGAACGCCGCGTCGGTGAGCACGCGCACCTGGTGGCCGAGCAGTGAGCGCGCCCGCCCACCCTCGGCGCAGATGGCGAGCGCCGTGAGCCCGGCGGTGACCTGCTCGCCCGTCGCGGCGATCGCGTCCATCTCGCGGGCGGCGGGCACCTGGGTGATCTGGTGGGCGAGGCCGAGCAGCCGGTTGGTCTCGCCGCTCATGGCGCTCACGATGACGACGACGCGGTTGCCCTCGCGCTGGGCCGCGAGGCACCGGCGCGCCACGTGCTTGATGCGCTCGACCGAGCCGACCGAGGTGCCGCCGAACTTCTGAACCAGGAGAGCCACGCGCGCCTTGTACACCGGCGACGCGTCGAGCGCGACGGGTTCGCGCGCGCCGTGGGCGTGGACCTCGACGCGCTCGCTGAGGCGGAACCCAGCTCCGCCGAGCCTGAATCGTCCGAAGGCGACGTGCACACGTAGCGGTCATCGAGCCCGGAAGCCCACGGCTCTCGTGAGAAGCCGAAGGCGGGAGCCGTGGGATTTCGGGCTCGATTCAAGCGAGCACCGGCTTAGCGCGCCGCGGCCAGCGGCTTGGAGACCACGGCGTCGGCGCCCTCGGTGATCTCGAGGAGGGTGTTGACCTTGAGGCCCCGGGTGAGGGTCTGCGTGGTGCGCGCGCCGTTGGGCCACCGCACCGTGATCTCCGTGATGGCGCACGCGTCGCCGAGGCCGAAGGTGAGCACGCTGTCGTGCTGGAGGCCGAAGTGGCCATACCCGCCCGACACCTCTTGCACCTGGCTGCCCGCGGCGGTCTTCACCGTGACCCGCGCGCCGATGCCCGCGCGGTTGCTCTTGCCGGCGCCGCCGCCGACGAGCTTCACGCGCACGAGGTTTCGCTTGTGGCCGATCTCGTTGCGGTACACCTTGACGGCCGCCGTGGTCGGGCATTTCGCGTCGCCGCTGCACCGCGCGACGCTGGTCGCGACGATGAGGTCGAGATCGCCGTCGCCGTCGATGTCGGCCGCGGAGACGCCGACCGCGTGGTAGTGGTCTATCCCCACGGCGCGCGCCAGCTCTCGGAACTTCTTGTCGGGCTCCTGGTGGAAGAGGAGGCCGTAGGTCTCGGGGTAGTCGGAGGAGCCCACGAACACGTCGTTGCGCCCGTCGGCGTCGTAGTCGAACACCGCCGCGACGATGTCGCCCTCGTTCCAGTCGGAGATCGTGTGCTTGCGCCCCAGGCCCGACACCTCGTTCGGGACGCGCACGAACTTGCCTGTCCCGTCGTTGCGGAGCATCTGCGAGGCGTCGGACGACTCCCCAATATGCCAGTGCTTGATCTCGGCGTTGAAGGCGTCGAGGGCGCCGTCGCCGTCGAGGTCCGCGCAGACCGTGCTGAAGGTGTTGCCGCCGTTGCGGGCGGGCTGGTCGTCGAAGCCGGGTGTCCACGAGCTGTTGGCGCAGCCCACCTTGGGCGCGGGCACGGTGCCGGGGCACTTGCCCGCGTTGGTGGAGCAGTAACAACGATAAAACTCGTTGTCCTCGTACTTCAGGTCGTCATCGGACGCGAAGGGCGTGCCCAAGCCGACCTCGACGAAGTTGCCATTCCCGTCGTTCTTCCAGAGCTCGTTCCACTGGCGCCCGTAGGCGCTCACCATGAGGTCGGTGTCGCCGTCGCCGTCGACGTCGCAGGCGGTGACCCCGTAGGTCGCGCGCCGGGTCTTGCCCGCGAGGAAGGCCTCTTGGTCTGCGCCGACGCCCGGCTTGGGACGCAGCACCCCGGACGACTCCGCGACGTCGGCGAAGGTGCCGTCGCCCGCGCCCTTGTAGAGGAAGTTGCCCGCGCCCTGGATGCCGCTCGCGTAGAACGTGCCCACGAACACGTCGAGGTTCCCGTCACGGTCGGCGTCGAGGAACGACGCGGACGTGGTGGGGAGCCGCACGTTCTGCATGGCCCCGGCCTCGGCGAAGGTGAAGTGCCCCTTGCCGTCGTTGAGCCGCACCTCGTTGCGGTCGCCCTTGGCCGCGGCGTCCTCCTTGCCGTCGAGGTACACGCCCTCGAACGCGTCGAGATCGCCGTCGTTGTCGACGTCGCCGAACACCGTGAGGTGGCCGAGGCGGCCGGAGCCCGAGGCCTCGCGCGAGTCGAGGAAGCCGCTCTTCGCGGTCTCGTCGACGAACTTCCCGCCGCGGTTCATGAGCACCTTCACGATGCCCTCGCGCTTGCCGCCGAAGTTGTGCACGACGAGATCGGGGAGGCCGTCGCCGTCGAGGTCCGCCGTGGTGACGCGGCCGCCGGTCACCCCGGCGAGGCCCAGGTCGGCCGTGACGTCCACGAAATGCCCGCCCTCGGGCAGCGCGGCCGGCGGCTTGCACACGCCGGGGTCCTCGGCCGCCGGGCTCGGCGTGGGCTCTGGCGTGGCGGCGGTGGCGGCGCACGCCGCGAGCGCGGGACACAGGAGGACGAGGAGGGCGGCGCGCCAGGCGCGCGCGGCGGGGCGGGGTGCGTGAGGCATGACCGCGGGAGCGTAGCGCGCCGCGCGGCGACGGCCAGCCCGAGGCAGCGCGTTTTGCGACGGCGCCGACGCGAGGTGGTGTAGGTCTCGAGGGGCATGCGCCCCCGCCCCTCTCCCTGGCCCATCCTCCCGTTTTTTGGCTATCCCCGCCCTACCTGCGCGGCCCTCTCGGCCCTGATGCTCGCCGCAGCGACGGCCTGCGGCGGCGGCGGCGGCGCGGGGAGAGGTGGCGGCGCGTTTCCTCCGCGCGAAGAGGGCTGCGCCGTGCAGGTGTTCGCCGACGCGCCCCGCGTGCAGAGCGAGAACATCGGCACAGTGACCGCCCGGTGCGATCTCGAGGTGTCCGCGGAGGACTGCCTGCGCACCCTGAAGGACGAGGTGTGCAAGGCCGGGGGAGACCTCGTGTGGGGGGTCGACAAGCCCACGGTCGCCGACGGAAAGCAGAAGCTCTCGGGCAGGGCCGCGCACACGAAGAAGAAGTAGCCGCGCTCAGTTCGCGCGCATCTTGGCGAGCGTGCCGCGGGCGAGCTCGAGCTCCCCGCGGAGCGCGATGCTGAGGCTCGGCCGGCCCGCCTCGCTGCGCTTGAGGAAGGCCTCGAGGTAGCGGCGGGCCTCGGGCCAGTCACCCATCGCGTACGCGAGCTGCCCGAGGACGAAGCGCCCGTACCCCTGGCCGCACGGCGCGGCCACCAAATCGGCGAACGTCTGGGCGAGGTTGGGCTGGGCCTCGCCCGCGGAGAGCCTCGCGAGGGCGAGGTGCGCCCGGAAGAGCGGCTTGTCGGTCGTGCCCCAGCGCGCGGCGCGCTCGAACGCGGCGGTGGCCTCGCGGTACCGCCCCGCGAGGAACAGCGCGCTGCCGAGGGTCCACTGGTGGAACGGCCGGCGCGCCGCGGGGCCGCTGCGGGCGGCGCGGCGGAGGTGCAAGAGCCCCTCGTCGAGGAGACCCGCCGCGAGCGCCGCGCGCGCCGCGTCTTGGGCGAGCACGTCGGGCAGGACCTCGAGCGCGAGCGCCTGCTTGGCGACCTCGAGGGCGAGCTCGAAGCGCTCCACCTCGAAGTGCGCCAGGTAGAGCTGCCTCAGCAGCATCGCGTGGGTGGTGCGGTCGAGGCGGCTGCGGGCGGCCAGCCCTCGTCTCGCGTACGCGCCTCGCGAGCGCGGCGTGCGCGCCGCCATGGCGAGCCGCAGGCAATCTTCCGGAGTGGCGCGAGGCAACATCCAGAATCGGTTGTAGCATTCACCTAAATTAGCGCCACGATTTCAAGTAATTTTCCCCGGCGGAGCTCTGGAGCCCGCGCCACCGGCTCCCCTCTTCTCTGGAGAGAGGCTATCAGTGGGGCATGCGCGCCCGTCCTCTCCCGCCACCGCCCACGCCCGGGGGCTCACCCCCGCGCGGCGCGTGGGCGGCCGGGGCGGCCGTGGCGCTGCTCCTCGCGGCGTGCGGCCACCCCGCGACGGAGGCGGAGTGCCAGCTCGTGGTCGACAAAAACGTCGAGCTCCAGGTGGCGGGCATGGTGACCCCACCCCGGGATCTCGAGAAGGAGAAGCAGCGCGTCCGGGCGGAGATGGAGGCCGCGCTGAAGGGCTGCGTGGGCCGACGCATCACCGACCGCATGCTCCGCTGCGTGCGCGACGCCAAGAGCGTGAAAGAGGTCGACGGCTGCACGCGCTGAGCTGAGCCACAAAACGCGCGCGGCCGGCGCGCGAGTCGCGGCCGGCCGCACGGGGAGGCGTTGGCTCAGAAGAAGCTCGCCGGGAAGGCCTTTGGATCTTGGGGATCCGGCGCGAACTTCTTGTCGTTCACCGTGGTGGGCAGGGTGGTGGCCTTCGTGTCGTTGGCGATGAGCCCCTTCACGAAGTCGGTGAACAGCGGATCGCCGCCCCCGCCGTCGCCGCCGTCGGTGGGAGGCGGAGGAGGGGCGTCGGGGAGCGCGGTGGCGTCGGGCTTCGTCGTGCCCGAGTCCGGGAGGACGCCCTGGTCGTCGTCGCCGCAGGCCACGAGCGACGCCGAGGCGACCAGCGTGAGCGCGAGCAAGGCCCGCGGCCAAGGTCGGGAGCGCATGCTCAACCCCCCGCGCCCGGGTTGGGCGTGTTGAGGTAGGGGAACGTACGCTGGAACTCCCCGTCGTGCTGGCCGACGGTGTCACCGAACGGGAAGTTGCCGGCCGGCGCCGCCCCGTCGGGCAGGAGGTAGCCCATGACCACGCGCAGGGCGATGTCGACCACGTCGTCGCCCGGGCGGCGGCCGTTGGGGAAGCCCGCCGGATCGCAGGACGCGAGCGCGGTGTCGAGCACCTTGGCGTCGGTGGCCGGGTTCGGGCCGGGCTTGAAGCAGCCCGCGGCGCCGAGGCCGGCCGCCGTCGGCGACGCGCTCGCCCGGAACTGCGTGGTGAGCCCCGCGTGCGGGAGGGCCGTGTTGAGGCGGAGCATCTCGGCGACCGCGGAGGTGCCGGGGAACTTGTTCACGTTCGGCACGCCGGTGAGGAACGCCGCCACGAGGTCGGCCCGCGGGAACGCCGTGGGCGCCTGCACCGTGGGTCCGAAGAGGACCTCGACGAGGGCGGGGAGCGTGGGGTTCGTGACGTAGTCGGCGAACTGCGCGTCGTCCTTCGGCTCGGCCGAGTTGAAGCGGTCCTTGTCTTTGATGCCGATGACCACCTCGTTGACGAGCGGGCTTCCGAGGCGCGAGACCTGCGCCCACGCCCCGCCCTCCTTGGTGGGCTTGCCATAGCTCGGCTGCGGGTTGATGACGCGGGCCTGGCGCACGCTCGCCGTGGACCAGCCGCCGATGACGTCGCCGCCGCCGCCCTTGAGGCACGCGATGGGCACCTCCACGGCGATCGTGGTGACGTTCATGTTGCCGATCGGGTTCGGGTTCGGCGAGGTCACGTCGGTGAGCTGCGCCGCCGTGGCGTTCACGAGGTCGAAGATGTTGCCGAGGAGGACGGCGAAGCCCTCCTGCCGCTGGCCGACGAAGATGCGGGCGCTCGTGCCGGCGGGCGCCGTGCAGCCCGGGATGGAGACGTCGTAGATGTGGGCGTCGGCGTAGGCCTTGTAGGCCGCCGGGAGGCCGAGAGACTTGGTGCCGATGTAGTCGACGGGCTTGATGAACGTGGCGCCGCCGGGGCCGGCGGTCTTCGTGATGTCGGCGGCCGCGCCCGTGCGGCGATTGCCGCGCACGATCTTCGGGACGTAGGTCTCCTTGACGTTGCGGCGGAGCGCGTCGAACTGGTTCGTGGCGTCGATGCCGCCCGCGTTGATGAGCGGGATCGAGACGGTCTTGGTGGCGCCGGCGGGGCCGATGGGCAGCGCGAAGCCGGTCTCGCCGGTGGCGTCGTTCAGCAGGTTGCTGAAGCGAAACTGGAAGGTGATGTCCTCCTGCGCGTCACCGGTGTTGTCGATGTGGATCTCGTAGAGGGCCTCCGGATCCATCGTGAAGTAGTTCGGCCCGCCGTACGGGTGCTGGAGCGGGAGGTAGTTGGCGATGAGCGTGACGTACCCGTCGCGCCCGGCCTCGTAGCTCCGGAACATGTAGAAGTCGGTGTTGTCGACCTTCGGGTTCTTGGTGATGAAGGGCGCCTCGCGGTGGCTGGAGGCGCGCGCCTCCTCGGGCGTTCCCAGGACCGTCGCCACACCGAGCGCGGCGCACGCGCACGCAAGTAGAGTCTTTCGCATTGGCATCTCCCCGACGACCGAAGGCGGTCGCACGTGAGATTAACCGAGGTTTCTGTGCGGCTCAAAAGAGGCGCGCGCGCGCCGCGCGACGTTCGTCGTTCTTCATCTGTCTTTTTAGGCAGTTACGAGCACGGTTGGGCGCCGGAGCGTGTCACTCAACGCGCCCGACGCGCGTGACCGAGGAGCGGCGAGCGCCGTGTGCTAGACGGTCGCCATGGGGAACGGAGAGAGAGCGGCGGCGACGTGGGCGGGGTCGAGGAGACCTCCTGCGAGGGTGGCGCTCGCGTGGATCGCGGTGCTCGCCTTCGCGCCGGCGTGCACGAAGAAAGACCCGGAGCCCACGACCGCGCCGAGCGTCGAGACGGCGCCCTCCGCGGCGCCATCCGCCTCTGCGCCCGCGCCCGCGCCCTCGGCGACCGTGGCCACGCCGGAAGGCGACGGCGGCGTCGGCCCCGTCGATCCCTCGACCCCCGTCGGGGCCCTCAACCTGACCGAGCGCTTCGCGCGCGAGGCCCAGTCCCGCCCGACCGGGATCGTCCGCGCGGAGGACGTGTTCGAGGCGTTCAAGGCCGCCGGCGCGACCTTCGAGGCGCCGAAGCAGCACCTCGGCTCGTTCTTCAAGGCGAGCTACTGCGTGGGCGCGAAGAACCCGGACACGGCGTTCGTGATCGACCTCTGCGAGTACCCGGACGCGAAGGCGGCGAAGGAGGGCAAGGCCATGTCGTTGAAGAGCCTCGCCGCGATCACCGGGCGGCAGCTCTACGTGAACGGCGGGACGATGCTCACGCTCCGCCTCGGCAAGGAGACCCCCGAGAACCTCGCGCTCGCGAAGAAGCTGGCGGCCGTGTTCGCGAAGCTGAAGCCGGCGCCCGCGGCGGCGGCCGCGCCCTCGAGCTCCGCCAAGGCGCGCTGACGCGCCTCACGGCAAGAGGCGCACCGCGAGCGCGCGCTCGGCGAGCCACACGAGCGCGAGGCCGGCGATCGCCAGCGATCCGCCCTTCAGCGCGAGCCGCCGATAGAGCCACGTCCGGCGCGCGACGAACGCGAGCGGGAGGAAGGCGGCGACCAGCGCGAGCTGGCCGAGCTCGACGCCCACGTTGAACCCGAGGAGCGAGACCACGAGCGCGCCGCGCCCCAGGTCGAGGTCGTGGAGCGTGGCGGCGAAGCCGAAGCCGTGCATGAGGCCGAGCGCGAACGTCGCGAGCCAGCGGCCCTCGCGGAGCAGGGGGAAGAGGTTGTTCAGCGCGGCGGCCACGACGCTCGCCGCGATGACCGACTCGACGAGGCGCGAGGGCAAGGTGACGACGCCGAGCGCGGCGAGGCTGAGCGTCACGCTGTGCGCGACCGTGAAGGCCGTCACGACGCGGAGCACGTCGAGCGCGGCGGGGCGGAGGCGCGCGCGCGGCGCGAAGCGCGGGCTGCCGCGTCGACGCACGAGCACCGCGGGCAAGAGCAGCGCGAGGAGGAACAGCAGATGATCGTAGCCCTGCGCGATGTGCGCGGCGCCCTCGCGCACCATGCCGAGGAACGCGCGCCGCGCGGGCGCGGGATCCGTGAGATCGACCGCGGCCTCCCGCGCGTCGGCGCGGAGCACGAAGGAGCGCGAGCCGGCGCCGGCGTCGACCCGCACGACCGCGCGGTGCTGGGGATCGCGCGCGAAGAACAGGCCGTAGCGGAGGGCGAGCGCGCGCGGTGGGGCGCGGCACGCGAGGCGCCGCTCGAGCACGAGGTACGCGCCGTCGGAGTGCCTCACGATCGCGGGCGGCGCGTCGGCGACGTGCGTGCACTCTGCACTCGACTCGCCAGCGCCGGCGCTCGCGTGGACCTCGATGGCCGACCAGGCCGCCGCGGCCGCCGCGGGGGCCGCGGCCCGCGCCTCGGCCCACGTGAGCTCGCCGTCGTC
>CAZHGG010000057.1:0-13333 GCA_964531755.1 uncultured Polyangiaceae bacterium | reverse complement strand
CGGCCACCGCGGCCTCGTCGCTGGCGGCGCTCGCCTCCGCGCCCTCGGGCGCCTCGTCGGCCCCGGGCGCGGGCGGCGGCTCGTCCGGCTCGGGCGGCAGCGGCTCCTTCGGAGGGGCGTAGGTCTCGTCCTCGAGGGTCGCGAGCAGGCGCCGGGCCTCGGCGTGCTCGGGCTCCTCGTCGAGCACCCGCCGTAGGGTCTCGACGGCGCGCGCGGTGTGCCCCTGGGACGCGTAGATCTGCGCCAGCGTGACGGTAGGCAGCGGCGCGGCGCGCGGGGCGCGCCTCGGCGGATCGACGGCGAGGTTGCGGATGCGCGACGCCGCCTCCGGCAGGTGCAGGCCGCGCTCGACGACCCGTGCGACGAGGTCGCGCGCGAGGCCGAAGAAGCCGCGCGCGAGCGACGCGTCGCCCCCCGCCTCCGTGGCGGAGCGAAGGAGGATCTCGTCGACGAGCTCGGGTCGCGTGAGGATCCGCGGCCGCGTGATCCCGTGCTCCTCGGCCAGCCGGATGAGCGCCTCGCGATCGAGGGCGTCGAGACTCGCTCGTTTCATGGTACCTCCGGGCGAACTGCCCCGTACGAGAGGTACCAAAGCGACAAAAGCGCGGGTACCGAAAACCGCCGCCGGCCGCGCCGTTCTCTCGTTCGCGCGGCGCGCGGCGCGCGCCGCGACGTGCTAAGGGGTCGCCGTGGCCGAAGCGGACGCCCCTCACCCTCGCGCCTCGCGCGCCTCTCCCGCCCCGCGGGTGACCAGGGTCGATCTCGCGCGCAGCCCCGCGCCCCGCGCCCCCGCCTCGGCGCTCGTCATCGGGAACTTCGACGGGGTCCACCGCGGGCACGCCGCCGTGCTCGCGCAGATGGGCGCGCTGGCGGCGGAGCGAGGGCTCTCGCCCGCGGTGCTCACGTTCGAGCCGCACCCCGCGGTCGTGCTCGGGCGTCCCGCGCCTCCCGTGCTCACGACCGTCGCCCGCAAGGTCGCGCTCTTCGGGCATCACGGCGTGGCGGAGGTCTTCGTGGCGCGCTTCTCGAGCGACTTCGCCGAGACCCCACCGGAGCGCTTCCTCGACGACCTCGTCTTCGGCGCGCTCGCGGCGAGGGTGGTCGTCGTCGGCGACAACTTCCGCTTCGGCAAGGCGCGCGCCGGCGACTTCGCGTTCCTCGCGCGGTCCGCGCTCGCGCGCGGCCTCGGGGCCTACGCGTCGGTGCTCGCGTCCGACGCCGAGGGGCCGCTCTCGAGCACGCGCATCCGCGGGCTGGTCGCGGCCGGAAACATGCAGAATGCAAGTGAACTCCTGGGGCGACCCCACGCGCTCTCGGGCATCGTGGCGCATGGCGCCCAGCGGGGTCGCACCATCGGCTTCCCGACGGCGAACCTCTCCGAGGTGCCCGAGCTGCTCCCCGCGAACGGTGTCTACGCCGTCTCGGTCGACCTGCTCGACGCGCCCGACGGCCCGCCGAGCCGCGCGTTGGGTCACGGCGTGATGAACGTGGGCACCCGCCCTACCGTCAGCGAGGGGAGCCCGGCGCGGCACGTCGAGGTGCACCTCCACGACGTGTCCCTCGACCTCTACGGCCGGCCGCTCCGCGTGCATGTGCGCGACCGCGTGCGCGACGAGCGCAAGTTCGAGAGCTTCGAGGCGCTCCGCGAGCAGATCGCAAAGGACGCGGCCACCGCGCGCGCCATCACCGCGGCGATCCCGGTGCCCACGAGCGGCTTCGACTGAGCCCTAGTGCGCGAACGCTACGGCGTGCACGCGGGGTCGAACAGCTCGGGCCGGTACTCGAAGTGCATCGTGTCGTAGTGGTACCAGCGCCCACCCCACGCGAAGCCCTCGCTCTCGAAGATGTCGACGATGGCCTGGGGGATCTGGTTCGTCCAGGTGAAGCGGCCTTGGCTGTCTTTCTCCCACTCCCAGTAGTTGCTCTTGGCGACCACGATGTCGATCGCGGTGGCGAACGAGTGCGCCGAGAGCCGGGTGGTGTTGGCGATGAAGCGCCAGGTCATCGTGCCGCCGAGCTCGCCGGTCACGTATTGTCCGAGCGAAGGGGTCTGCGCGACCGCCGTGGCGAGCCGCTGAGCCACGCGCGTGAGCGCGGGGGCGGCCTTCTTGTGGAACGGCACCGACTGGCCCATGAAGCTCACGTTCACGAGCTCGGCGCGGACCAGCGCCTCGGTCTGGCCGTACATCGCCTTGAGCACGCCGTCGTGGCGGATGCGGCCGGGGTCGTCGTTCACCGCGGTGACCGGGACCACGGGGCCCCGCCGGTAGCGGATGGAGAGCACGTCCTCCACGTCGGGCGCCGCGAGCTTCTCGTCGAACGTCTTGCTGCGGCCGTCGTCCCACGGCACCTCGAGGGTGGGCGAGGCGAACGCGAGCGCCCACGTGGAGCCGCGCCGCACGACGGTCCCGCCCGTGTGCTTCGCGTAGCAGACGAGCCCCGCGGGCGGCGTGGGCGCGGGCGGCGCGGCGTCGGCCGTAGGTCGGCCCGCGTCCTGCGGCGTGGCCGCGTCGGCCGGCGGGGCGCTCGGGGGCGGAGCCGCGCTCGGCTCGACCGAGGGCGAGGCGATGGGGTCGGGCGGCTCCCCGCCCGTGGGGGCCTCGGCCGCCGAGCAGCCCACACAGACCACGAGCGCGGGCAGCGCGAGCCGCGCGACCGCTGCGAGCGAGTGACGACCCATCATGCGGAGCGGCCTACCACGGATCGCCGCGCCGCGCCCGCCCGACGGCCGCTCCCTCACCGATCGAGCGGCACGACCACGAGCGGCTTCACCGCCTCCGCCGCGCGGCGCGGATCGCCCGGGGCGAGGGGGGTGATCGCCGTCCCCACCGCGGTGAACTCGACCACCGGGGCCATCGAGCCGGCGACCACGGCGTTGCGGGCAGGGCCTCCCATGAGCTGCGGGCGGTGCGCGCTCTCGCTCACGGTCATTCCCACGATGCCGGTCGGCGCGTCGGGGTGCCCGGCGGGCCACCACGAGAAGAGATCGTACTGGAGCCGCGCCATCGCGGTCTCGCGCGCGTCGAAGAACGCGCGTGTGTATTCGGCGACCTCGCAGTTGTAGCCCTGATAACGGACCATTTCCTGGAGGTTCAGCTGGTAGACACAGGTGCCGCTCGCGACGGTGACAGGCCTGTAGCCCGCCTGGAGGAGCGCCACGAAGTCCTGTCCCGACAGGTCGCTCGTGAACGGCGCGCCGTTGGCGAGGCGAAGGCTGGGTGCGCCTCGGAGCGCTTCGGGGCCGTGCTCGCGGTCGAAGCCGATGGCCGTGCCCACCGCGATGAACTTCACGACCTGGTGGTTCCCGCGCCAGAGGTGGTGCTCCACGTCGAGGCGCACGCCAACGACCCCCTCGGCCATCACCTGCGCTGCCTGCATACGCATTCGCTCGATCGCCAGCGTGCGCGCGGCGCGGACCGCCTCGGAGAGCGCGACGACCTCTTTGGTCTCGATGGGCTTCACGAGCGGTGCGTTGCCGAAGAGCGCGCCCCAGAGGTCGATCTGCGCGCCGCTCGAGCTCGTGTCGGCCTCGTACACGCTCGCCCCGACGACGAGGCCATGCGGGAGAAAGCCGAGGCGCGAGAGCGTGAGAAACTCCGTCACGGAGAGATCGCTCAGCGCGGGGACCGGGCGGGTCGCGGTGGTCATTTCTCTCGGCCCCCCAGGTGCTGCGCGGCGCGCCGATCGTTGGCGACGTGGACGAGCTTCGCCTGCAGCCTCCGATCCGCGCCCGGCATGGGCACGACCGCCGTCCCGATGACGAAGAGCTCGATCATCTCGCCGCTGGTCAGCGCGGCGTTGCCGATGTTCACGTAGGTGCGCTGCCACGCGTGGGCGTTCTCGCTCACGGTGACGTCCACGATGCCGGTGGCGCCGAGCGCCTCCGCCTCCCACTGGAGCCGCTCGATGGCGAGCTCGCGCGCGTCGTAGAGGCCGTGCGTGTAGCCCGAGAGCTCGCAGCTCTTCGCACGCGTGAAGAAGCCTCCCGTCGGCGGCTTGAGCAGCCACGGAGGGACGTAATACACGCAGTTGCCCATGACGAACCCGACAGGCCGGTAGCCGGAGCGGACGAGCATCCAGAACTCTTGACCAGAGAGGGCCGACTGGAACGGCTTGCCCTTCTTGTTCTTGAAGCTCTCGGGGCCGCGGTGCTTGACGGCCGTGCCGATGGCCATGAACTCGACCACGTTCTGTCCGAGGGCGTACGTCGCCTCCTTCGGGGGCAGTGACCACGGCGCAGGCTGCGCGGGCCAGCCCATGCGCTGGCACCACTGCGTCCACTGCGCCCAGGCCACCTGTTGCCAGGTGGTGAACCAGTTGTAGCCGAGGTTGGTCACGCGGCGCGGATAGCCTTGCTCGTGCGCCCACGCCTGCCACTGCCGATATTGCCTCCACGCGAGCCGCTGGGGATCGCCGTCGAGATTGACCACGAGGCGCACGCCGATGATCCCGTCGCCGCCGAGCTCCTCGGCCTCTTGCTCCATGCGCGCCATCGCGAGCTCGCGCGCGTGGTAGAGCGCCCGCGTCATGTCGTAGACCTCGCAGCCGGGGGCGCCCTTCTCGAGCTTGGGGACGGTGGGCACCACCTGGTAGATCGACGTGCCCATCACGAGGCCGAGGCAGTCGAAGCCGGCCTCCTTCACGAGCAAAAACTCGTTGATCGACAGATCGCACGTGAAGAGCTTCCTCGCCCGCATCTCGGCGAGGCGCTCGTGGGCGTGCGGCGGGAGCATGGGCGCGGCGGGCGCGGCGGGCGCGGGTCGCGGAGCCTGCGGGGGCTGGCGGTGAGTCGACATGGCTCAGCGCCCCTCGGAGGCTTCGATGGCCGCCTCCTCGGCGTTCTCGGCCTCGATGCGGATCTCCTCCGCGTCGTCGCCGCCCTCGATGATCTCCCCCTGGCGTCGCCCGAGCGGGGTCAGGGTGAGCGTCAGCGGCGGCACGTCCACCCGCGTCCGCCAGCGCGCGCCGGGGATGCGTCGCACCCCGGTGCAGAGCCAGCTCAGGTCGACGTCGAGATCATTCCGCTCGCATTCTCCCGCGCCACACGGCACCTCCTTCACCTTGAGGGTGATGTCGCTGCCCACCACGAACTCGCACTCGAACGCCGCCGCTTGGCGCTGGATCTTCGCGGCGGCGATGGCCCGCGCCGACTCGATCGCCTGCGTCGCCTCCAGGATCTCGCCGTGGAACTGTCCCGACGGCGTGACGTGCCACACGTGGTACCGGCAGAACTCGAAGAGAAAACAGCAAGGCTCGTAGCCGTCCTTCGCGAGCGCCCAGAGCTCCTGGCCGGAGAGATCGGTGATCACCGGCTGGCCCGGCGGGTGCGTGATCCACGGCGCGCGGACGGCCGTGCCGACGACGGTGAACTCGAGCACCTCGCCGCCGTCGTCGCCGCCCTTGCCGCGCTGGCCCATGGTGATCATGCGCTCGCTCAGGCGCACGCCGATCACCGCGTCCGCGCGCACGAAGGCGGCCTCCTGGTAGAGCCTCGCGATGGCCCGACGGCGCGCCTCGCGGTGCGCGTCGCTGATGACGGTGATCTCGCCGGTCTCGCCCTTGTAGTCGGGGATCTGGCCGACGAAATAGATGCTGCTCCCCATGACCTGCGAGATGGGCTCGCACTCCACGTCGCGCGTGAGCACGAACTCACTCACCGAGAGATCGCTCGTGAAGAGGCGGCGGTGGGGGCCGGCCTCCGCCATGAGGCGCTCTTGGGCGCGCAGCGGGATGCCGCCCTGCGCCACGTGGTGGAAGCTCGCGGCCAGATCGATGCGGGGGCGCGGGTGCATCAGCCGTTCACCGAGAGGACGAGCTGGGGTTTGGCGATCTCGTGGTCGGCGCGAATGGGCACGACCGCGGTGCCGATGGCGCTGAACTCGAGCACGTTCACACCCCACGTGTGGTTGCTCTCGTCCACCGTCACGCCGACGATCCCCTCGGCGCCGAGGTCCTCCGCCTCCGCCTGCATGCGCTCCATCGCGAGCTCGCGCGCGTCGTAGAAGGCTTGCGTAGGCCCCACGAGCTCCATGTTCTGCGGCGGCGCCTGGCCCCAGCCCTGCGGCGCGCCGCCCCACGCAGGCTGCTGGCCCGGCTGCTGGGCCCACTGGGCCTGCGGCGCGACGTAATAGACGCAGTTCCCCATGACCATGCCGACCGGGCGGTAGCCGGCGTGGAGCAGCGTCCAGAAGTCCTGTCCCGAGAGGTCCGACTGGAAGGGCTTGCCGTTGTTCGCGCGCCACGGGCCGTCGCCGGACACGCTCTTCACCGCGGTCCCGAGGGCGAGAAACTCGATGACGTTCGAGCCCCACGTGTGGATCGTCAGCGTGAGGCGGACGGCCACGATGCCGTCGGCGCCGAGCGCGTCGGCCTCCTCCTCCATGCGCACCATCGCGAGCTCCCGCGCCTGGTAGAGCGCCTGCGTGAGCGTGGTCAGCTCTTCGCTCACGCCTGGGCGCACCGGGTGATACCCGACGTGGAAGATGCTGCTCCCCATGACGAGGCCGAGGGGCTGGAAGCCCACCTCTTTGACGAGCAAGAACTCGTTGACCGAGAGATCGCTCGTGAAGAAGCGATGCTGCCGCATGCTCGCCAAGCGCTCGCGCGCGTGCTGCGGGAGCTCGTGGTTGTACTGTGCATGCTGATTGCGGGTCGCCTGGTTCGCAGGGGGCATCCCGAGGCGCGGGTCGGCGGGCGGCTTTTGCATGGGCCCGTCCAAGCTATCGCGGCGCTCGACCCATTGACCAGCACCGAGGAGCGGCTACGCGCGCCCCCGCCCGTCGCCGCCGGTGAGCTGCGCGAGCACCCACGCGGCGCGCGCGTTGGAGCTCGCCTGTCTCGCGAGGGCCTGGGTCAACAGGTCGACCCACTGATCGAGGGGGATCACCTTCGACTTGAGGGCGACGCCGCGCACGACCTTCTTGTGCTGCGCGACGAGGCCAGCCCCCTCGCGGCGGACGCCGAAGCCCTCGGGGTCGATGGTGACGTCGATGGCCTGCACGTAGGTGCCGTGCGCTTGGACGCGCGTGACCTCGGGGTAGCCCGCGTGCAGCGTGCTCGCGAGCTTGGCGAGGAACGCGTCGATGTTGCCGAGGTCGAGGCGCATGCCCGCGGCGAGCTGGTGGCCATCGACGGCGACCACGACCTCCGTCTTGCAGAAGCCGCACATGTAGGTTCGCCCGTCGCCCTGCGGGGTCGTGGGGGCGCCGCAGTTGGTGCACGGGACGTGAGCGGCCGACATGGCTCGACGGTACCGCCCGCCGATCCTTGCGCGCAAGCCTCCCGTGGTCGACGATGGCCCCATGTCCCGCAGGAAGGCCGCGAGGCGCACGGCAGTCGGAGTCAACCCCGGGCGCGCGGACCTCGAGGGGTACGCCGAGCGCTTCGACCGCAGCCCGTACGAGCTGCCGGCGATGGACCTCGGCGAGGCCATCGCGCTCGCCACCGGGCTCCTCGAGGCGAAATCGCGCCCGATCGCGGCGCTCGTCGAGGAGGCATCGCGCCTCGCCGCGGCCCGCGGTCGCGCGCTCGCCGCGCAGGCGAGGCAAGGGGAGCAAGGGGTGAGCGACCTCGACGCCAGGCCGTTCGACGTCGCGATGGACCGCGCCTGGGCGACGTTCGTCCGGCGCATCGAGGACGTGGCCGCGTTGCCCGCCGCGCGCTACCCCGAGGCCGTCGAGGCGGCCAGGGTGCTCGCGCTCGTCGACGATCTCTCCATCTTGAAGCTGAACTACCTGGCCGAGTTCGCGCAGATCGGCTCGCGCCTCGACGCGCTCAAGCGCGAGGGCTGCCTCGACGCCGCGCGGCGCTTCGCCGGCCCCGAGTTCCTCGACGAGGTCCTCCGCTGCCACGCCGCGTACGGCGAGGCGCTGGGCGTGGGCGACCGCCCGGGCGCCGAGGAGGTCACCACGGATCGCGGCGCCGCGCGCCTCGAGCTCGTCGAGACCATCGCCGAATACGCCGTGCAGGTGCTCGCGCTCGCGCGTGCCGGTCGACCTTCCACGTGGAAGGTGGTGCAGGAGGCGCTCGCGCCGATCGCCGAGCTGCACGAGCGTGTGCGCCGCGAGAGCCGCGCGAGGCCCGCGGAGCGCGAGCCGCCGGCGCACCCGGCCTGACACGGGTCTCCCCGCGTCAGCCAGCCAGCAGCGCGGCGAGGGACTGCGCCGCGCCCGACTCGGCCGCGGGCCCGAGGAGCGCGAGGACGCGCTGCCGCCCCTCCGCGTCGAGCCCGCCGCCCGATGTGGCGATGAGCCGCCGCGCGGAGAACGCCCCGACGCTCCGGGTGAAGCCCGCAGCCGAGCCGTCCTTGTCCGGTGCCAGCGGGACCGCGTCGCCGCCGCGGCTCAGGGTCAGCACGGCGCGCGTGAGGATGTGTTCGCCGAGGAGATCGAGCGCGACGCCGAGCCCCTGCCACTGCCGGCCCTCCGCGAGTCGCCGCGTCGCCGCCCCGAGCGCGTCGTCGCTCGCCGCGGGTGGCCTGTGGGCGATCGCGCGGAGCGCGAGGGTGCGGCCGCCGCGCGAGCCCACGAGCCCGAGCGAGCCCGCGCTCCACTGGAAGGCGGGCTCCTTGCGATCGAGCGTCGCCAGGTCGGTGAGGGGCGTGCGCTCCAAGAACTTGCTCAGCGTGCCGAGGAAGCCCGTGCCCGACACCACGCCGCCGCTGCCGGGCAGCTCCACGAGCCCGCGCGGGAGGCGCGTCTCCTCCACGCGGCGCAGCTCGGGCCAGGCCTTGAGGCGGGCGGGCGGCTCGGTCCCGAGGAAGGTCTGCTTGCCGGTCCACCACGCCAGGGTCACGTCGGTGCGGGTCACCTCGAGCACGCGCGAGAAGAGCGTGTGGCGAGACAGGCTCTCGCCCACGCTCGACGGGTTGGGGATGCGGTCCAGGGTGGCGTCGAGCACCCCCAGCAGCTTGCCGGGCGAGCTCCGCCGCAGCACGGCGTCGAAGCCCGGGTGCGTGGTCTGGATGAGATCGTTCAGGACGGCGGCGAGGGCCCACTCGTGGCCGGTGAGGGCCTCGAGCCGGTCGATCGGCGCGAGCGCCCGCGCGATCCGCACGCGCGCGAGCTGCACGTGGCTCCCGAGCTCGGGGTCGGCGAAGGGGCGATCGCCCTCCATGGCGAGCGCCGTGGCGCCCCCGATCGGCTTGTGGAGCGTCATGGGGCCGCCGAGCACGAGCGGCGCCAGGAACTGCGTGAACAGGACGTCCTGCACCGTGCCCGGGTTGGCCTTCGCCATGCTTCAGCCCCCCGGCGTGCCCGCGGGCGGCTCTACGGCGCTCATGGGGAAGGCCCCGAGCGGCTCGAGGCGCAGGTCGACGGTGCGCTCCGCCAGCGCGCGCTCGATCGACTCGGCCACGATCGGCTCCCACGGCTTGCTCTCGAGCAGCACGGTCTCGAGCGGCACGAACGCCGACTCCTCCACGCTCATCGCGCGCGCGAGCGAGTCGATGAAGAGCACCTGCGACGCCGGCGCGCCGAGGGCGCGGCAGAGCACCTCCGGCGCCACGGCGGGCGTCACGTCGTACCCCGCGGGCAGAAACAGGCTCGGGTGGAACTCGTAGAAGAAGGTGCCGATCGGGATCGCCTCGATGCCCATCGACGCGCGCAGGAACGCCCCGCGCGGGGTGATCGCGATGCGCGTCCGCGTGATGGTGTCGTGAGGCAGCGCGTACGCGAGGCGGCGCAGCAGGGCCACCTGCTCGGGCGGCACCCACGAGGCCGTCACGTTCTTCCACGGGGAGGGCGAGGGCACGACCCGGAGCGGCACCCGCACGGCGTCGGGCTTCATCGTGCCCACCGCCGCGAGCGCCTCGGGGCGCCCGTCGTGGCGCAGCTCGACGCGCGCGAACGCGCGCAGGTCGCCCATCTGGGGGGTGCGCTCCAGCATCCAGGGGTCGTCCCCGCGCCCTCGCAGGAGCACGAGCCCGTTGGGGTCGAACACGGGGCACGCGCGCAGCGCGACCGGGTGGCGGTAGCCCTGCTCGACGGCGACGCCGGGGCCGGCCGGAAGAAACGTCGTGATGCCTGGCGTGAGCCGCATGAGGTTCAACATGCGCTTCGGGAGCTCGGGCAGGCGCACGATCGTGCGGCGCACCGGCCCCTCGTCGAAGGCGCTCTCGGGCGGCCACTCGCCCACCGCGACCTCACCCTCCACGCGCGAGCGGACGAAGTAGTGGATCAGCGCCGGCCCGAGCCCGGCCTCGGCGACCAAGACCCGCGGGCCCGTGTCGTCGTTGGTGCTGGGATCGACGTGCGGCATGAGGCGCAGGAGGAGAGCCTTGAGGTCAACCTTCTTGTCTATCTCGTAGACCTGCGTGAATTTGTCGTGGTAGAGGCACAGCGGCAGGTCGGTGGTGAGCAGCTGCGTGGCGTCGTAGCCGAAGGGGGCCCCGGCGTCCCGGTACTGCACGAAGTGGCGGCTCGTGCCGGTGAACGCGAACCCGCCCACGAGGCGCGCGGTCTCGGCGATGCGGTCCATGCGATCGCTCGACTCGGCCGCGAACGACAGGGTGATCTCGCGGGTGCCCAGCTTGGAGCGCACGAGCTCGATCTCCATGCTGGGCATGAGATCCTCGAGCGAGTGCTCGCGCGTGTACACGCTGAGCCACGCCACGAGCCGATCGATCGAGGGGAGCAGCACGAGCCCCTTCGCGCCGAGCGCGACGCCCTTGCCCTCGAGGCCGAGCCCAGGGGTGCGGAGGCGAGTCTGATGGAGAGCGATGCGTTCGAGCATGCGTGCAGCAGAGTACGCCAAGCGGGCCCGGGTGGGCGGATTGTCGTGCCGCGCGCCGATGGTCACCGGGGGAGGCGTGGAACGGCCATGCGTGGCCACCGGACCTCGCGTAGGCTCACGGCATGGTGAAATGGCCCGAGATCCCCGCGCGCCTCCGCCACTACCTCGACCGCGAAGGTCTGCGCGTCGTCGGGAAGCACCCGATCTTCGAGGTCCGGAGCGCGATGAGTCGCGCCTTGCCTACACTGGAGCACGCGGTCCGCTTGTTCGACGCGGTGGCCGAGCGGCTCGGGGATCGCGCCTACGTCGAGGGCGGAGAGACCGCAGCCCGCGCTCTCTACCTGCGCGACGCGGACCGCCCCGAGTGGCTCGTCGGCATTCCCCTCCTCGAGCTCACGAGGGTGGTGCGAATCAAGGCTCCGCAAGGGACGGTCACCGTCGTCGGTCCGGACGGCGAGGCGGTCGGGACGAAGCCCGCTCCGGCGCCGCCGCCCGAGCGGCGCGTGGACATCGCCCCCGTGGGCCAGTGGGCGCGCTCGGGGGACCTCGCGATTCGCTCGAGCGCGGCGCCGCTCACGGTGAGCTACGACGATCGCGGCGTCATGTGTGGCTCGACGTGCGCGGGCGGCGATCCCTTCACCTGGAGCTGGCTGGCGCTCGAGAAGCCCCTCACGATCGACGCGCTCGCGCGACCTCCGCAGCTCCTCCCGTGCGAGCTCCTCTGCCGCGAGGACGCGAGTGAGGCGAGCCCCGCGTGGACCATCGAGGCGCTCGCGGACATCGTCGCGGCGTTCGAGCTCGCGCCGCACGCGCCGCTCCGGGTCCGGATGCCCGCCGCGTTGCCGGGAGGCGCGCGCGCCGTCATGCAGCGTGCCCTCCGCGTGCTCCGCGCCGCCCTCTTCGCCGACGCCGACCCCACCGCCGGCACCCTGATCGTGGACGGCTTCGGTGGGACCGCCATCGCGCGCGGAGCGACCTTCGACGAGGCGATGACCGCGTGGCAGAGGGAGCTCTTCCGGGTGCGACCGAAGCCGCCCGAGCCAGCCGTCGCGGCGCCGCGGCCTCCTCGGGACGCCCCCGCCGCCTCGAGCCCCTCCGCGCCGACGCCCGCCGTGACCACGACCGGCACGACCGAATACGTCGACGAGGACGGCAAGCTGCTCGGCATCTCCTTCGGGAGGGTCGGCGTCGACCTAGGGGCCGGCGGCGGCGCGCCACCGAGCCCGCCGCTCCCGTGGCCTGCCGCGATCCCCACGAACACGCCAGGCGTGCGGGTCCCGCTCGGAGAGACCCCGGAGATCCCACCTGGGTTCCTCGCGGCGGGCTTCACGCGGTGGGCGCGGGTCCTCGGCGAGTTCGGCCATGTCCGTCACGTGCTCGTGCGCGACGACGCGCGCGGCCAGGTCCTCGTGGGCGAGGGCATCCTCGACCTCCTCGATCCCGCGACGCTCGACGCAGCGCTCGACGCGTTCGCGGTGGAGCACCGCGAGCGTGGCAGGGAGCTCGGCGCCGCGCTCCCGGACATCGGGGACCCCTACGACACGTCCGAAGGCGCGAGCCACCTCATCTCGGTGTGGGATGAGGGCTACCACCGGGCGACCCCGCCAACGAGCGCAGGCGACGTGTTCTCGAGTGGGTTCGATCCCAGGCGGCTCGACGGGGATCTCCTGCCGTGGCGCATCCACTGGACGCGGCGGTTCGCGAGCGCGGCCGCCTCGCCCCCGGGCGGGGGTCCTCCCGCGTCGTAGCGCGGTCGCCGCACACCCGAAGCCACGCGAGTCCCTCACCCCGGGTGGGCCGCGAGAGAAGAAGCGTGCAACCTACCAGGATCCTCGACGCGCCCCCGCACGCCGACTTCCCACGGGCTGGACATCTCGCGACGGGATTCAGAAGTGGGGGAGCGCGAGCTCGAGCTGCTGCCGCGAGAACGTGCCGCGCTCGTCGATGGCGTAGTCGTCCTTCTCGATCTGGAAGGTGCGGGTGGCGGTCACGTCGGCCTTGCCGGCGATGCGGAACCCGACGAACGGCTGGCTGAAGGTCTCCCGCGCGAGGTTCATGGCGAGGTCGAGCGGCACCGTCACGGGCACGCGGATCTGCGTGGTGCGGTCGGCCGGGAGCCAGAGCCCTCCCTCGGGCGCGCGGTAGTCGAGCGGCAGCGTGTAGCGGTCGGCGAACGTGACCGTGCCGCGCACGGCGCGGACGGCCACGTCGTAGGAGTTCGGGTTGTTCACGTCGACCACGGTCACGAGCACCACCGCGACGCTCGGCGGGAACCCGAGGGACATGCCGCTCACCTCGGCGTGGTGCAGGTGCATCGTGGGCTGTCGCGCGCAGCCGGCGACCGTCAGCGCGGCGAGCGCCGCGAACGCGGCGAGCGTGGCGAGCGCGCGCGAGGAGCGAAGCGTCGAGGAGCGAAGAAGGGAAGGCACGCCCCCATCTTACGCCTCCGGTGCGCTCGCCGCGCTCGCGAATTGCGTCGCGCGGCGCCGACGCGCCCCTCGCTTCGCGCCCCCTCGCGCCCGTGGTAGGGCACTCCCATGCGCCCCGCGCGAACCGTCGCCGCCCCCGTGGGGCCCCTCCGCGCGCGCGCGTCGCGCGCGAC
>CAZHGG010000056.1:0-13397 GCA_964531755.1 uncultured Polyangiaceae bacterium | reverse complement strand
GCCGCCGACGCGCGCGCCACGGCCTCGACCTTCGGCGCCGCTTCCTCGGCCGCGCGCGCGCCGAGCTGCGCGAGAGCTCGCGCCGCCGCCGCCATGCGCAGCATGGCCTCCGCGCCGCCGCTCACCGCCGCACCTCTTCCCGCTGCCGATCCATCCAGTCGTACGGGCCCGGCTCGGAGTAGCCCATGGGTCCGCCGCGCTCGACCCCGCTCGCGTCCGTGTTCGCGCGTAGCGGGAGATCGTAGAGGCCCAGCTGCCCGTCCGCCGCCTCTTTCGCGGCATCCTGCGCGGCCTTCGCCGCGTCCACGATCCGCGCCGTGTCGGTCCCGGGCGGGTAGCCCAGCGCCTCGTACGCGTCGAGCGTGACGATCGCTGTCAGCCAGAGGCACACCAGCTCAGGAGCCGGCGCGCCGAAGCTCACCGCGTACCGCTTCGCGAGGCGCGCGTTGAGCTCGGCCGACCGCATCGAGAGCCGCGCCGCGACAAACCCCGGCCTCACGTCCTCCAGACGTTCGACGTCCCCGGGCGGCATGACCGCCCGGGTTCGCCATTCTTCGAGGGTGAGGTAAGACGCCACGGCGCGGACCCTCTCAGGCTCCGCACTTGAAGATCACGAACGGGTGACCGTAGCCCATGCCGTTCCGGCCGCTCGAGTGCCACTCGAGGGTGTCCGTCCGGTCCAGCATCGCGTCCACGCCCGTTCCACCGCCGCGCCCGGTGTAGTACCGGATCGAGAACGGCTCGCGATCGATGTAGACGAGGCCCGCCAGCTCGGACGAAGTGATCTGCTCCGCGATCACGAAGTAGGTACGGTTCGACTCGTACCCCTCCAGCTCGTCGGCCATCGTCGGCTCGCCGAAGCCCATCGACTTGATCACGGCCTCCACGTCCGCGCCGCCGCCGCCCGAGGTCGCCGCCTGCGCGATGACCTTCGCCTGGGTGACCTGCACCGCCCGCGGGAAGAGCGAGGGCCCGGCGAGGATGCCGCGCGGCCGAAGCATGCGCGGGTCCTTCCCGTTTGGCATCTTGATCGCCGCGATGCTCCCGAAGACGGTCTGCAGGTTCGCGAGTGCCTGTTCTGCGGAGACGCCCGAGTCGATCCGAACCCCCGTGAAGAGGTTCGAGTACGACCCCAGCGCCACCTCCTTCGGGTTCACCGGGTGATCCGTCGCGAAGAACGGCTTGCCGTCGTACGCGACCGCGCTCGCCAGGTGGCCGTCCTTGAGCAGCGTAGCCGCCTGCTTTTGGGGCCAGTAGGCATGTTGCGCGCCCATCTGCGCGGACCACTCGGTCGCGAGCTGGACGCCGTTGCCGTCGAGGTCCTCGAACTGCTGCCTGCGCAGCTTGAGGCCCTTTCCCGCCGTGCCCGGCTTGAACTCGGCCTCGAGGACCGTCATGTCGTCGAAGGCGATGTTCCCGCCGTCGCCCTGGTCCTCGAGCTGCGCCGTGTTGAGCACCCACTTGACGATCTCGCGCTTGCTCTCGCCCTTGCGAGTCTTGGCGACCTTGTCCCACCAGAGGTTGGACGTGAGCCGGAGGTACTCCCGCTCCGTCACGATCTTCATGCGGGTTTCGAGGTCGGTAACGAACGGGGTAGAAATTACAGGCATGGCTCAGCTCCTCAGGGGCTCACGTCGGCGTTGGCGAACCACTTCCCCCCGAGCTTCGTTGCGATCACGAGGTGACGCTTCGAGGCCGTGAGGGCCGCGGTCAGGTTGGTTGGCCCGGTGGCGTCGCGGTACTGGACCGTGTGCCCGTTTTTCGTGCCGTCCGCGGCGAACTGGATCGACGTGCCATCCGGCGCGCCCGCGGGGAGCGTGACCGTGGAGTTGGCCGCCGTCGCCGGGACGTCGTAGATCGCCCCGTTGATGATCGCCGAGGCCGCCGGGACGCAGTCCGCCGCCGCGAACGCGGGGAGCGTGCCCACCGGACACAGCGCGAGAGGATCCGAGGGGAGCCGCTCGACCGCCACGAGGCCGTCCGCGACCTTCCAGGCTCGCCCCGCGACCTTCGCCGTGGGCGTGATCTGGACCGTCTGGTCATCCAGGAAGTAGCACAGCTTCCCGATGTCGGTGGCCGCCACCGCGTCGCCGCCGCTCGCGTTGACGTACGAGAGCAGAACCACCTCCTCGGCCAGCTCGACCTGGACCGGCTTGTCGGCCGCCGTCGCGTCCACCGTCTCGACGAACTGGCCCAGGTACAGGACCGCCGCCGCGTTCTGCGCCGGGACCACCTTGCCGGCCGCCGTCAGGCACGCCGCGCCGCCCTGGAACGCCTTGGTTCCGGAGAGCAGGGTGAACCCCTTGCGCTTCCAGTTTTCCTCGCGGACTCGCCGCTCTGCCGTAAGAACACTCATCGCGCCCCGTCCTTCCTGCGCGCGAGCTCCGCGCGCGCCTCAGCCGGCGTCATGACGCCGAGCACCAGCCGCGTTCCGTCCTGACGGATCGCCCCCGTGCGCCTCGACAGGCCCATCTGCTCGTCGAGCGCGCGGGCCTCCTCGGGCGGCAGCATGTCCGCGCGGCCGTCGACGCCGCCCGCACCCGCGGGGAGCGTCGGCCGCACCGTCGCGGCTTGCGCGAGGTTCGGTACCTTCGGCCGCTCGATCGAGACGACCGCATCGCGGACGACCTCGATCGGCGCCGACTCGAGCCACGCCCGCGTCTTCGCGGGGAGGTCGGGACGGGTCGCCAGGAGCTGCGCGCGCTCGCTCTTCTCGAGCGCCGCGAGGCGCCCGGCGAAGCTCGAGGCCTTCGAGGCCTTCGGCTCGTCCTCGTCCTTCTTGGGCGGCAGGGGCGCGTCGCCGTCGTCACCCTCGGCCTTCGAGGCCTTCGGCTCGTCCTCGTCGCCCTCGGCCTTCTCCTCGCCGTCCTTCTTGGGCTCCTCGCCCTCGCCCATGGCGACGAGCGCCTTTCGCGCCTGCTCCGCCTCCTCGCCGTCGCCCTCGGCCTTGGCCTTCAGCGCCGCGACGATCTCTTTCAGATCCATCGTGCTCTCCTTCGCGGCCTCGCCGCTGTTTCCGCTCGCGACCGCGAGCAAACCCTCGAACGTCGAGACCTGATCGGCCAGGCCCTCGACCACCGCGCGCGCCCCGTGGAACACGCCCGCGTCGAGCGCCTCCACCGCCTCCGTCGACATGCCGCGCGACGACGCCACCAGCTCGAAGAAGATCGCCGCGAGCGCGTCCACCTCGGCCTGTGCCGCCGCGAGCGCCGCCTCCGTGATCGGCACCGCCGGGTGACCGTCCGTCTTGCGCCCGCCGCTCGCCACGAGCTCCACCCGCAGCCCCGCCGCCCGGTCGCGCTCCGCGAACGACACCAACGGCTTGAGGCAGCCGATCGACCCGAGAAAGCCCGTTTCCGCGACGTGGATCCGCGAGGCCGCGCACGCGATCGCGTAGGCCGCGCTCGCCGCGAGCGAATCGGCGAAGGCGAAGAGCGGCTTTCCCGTGCGCTCCGACATCGCCCGCAGCTCGCGCGACAGCTCGTAGCACCCGGACGCGTCGCCGCCCGGCGAGTTGATCCGCAGCACGACCGCCCGCGAGGCCGACGCGAACGCCTGCGCGCACCGCGCGCGGATCGCGTCGTAGTTGTCGAACCACCCCTCCTCGCGCGTGGTCAGCGGGCCCGAGATGCTCACGACCGCCACGCCGTCAAGCGTGACCGGCTCGGAGCGCGACGCCTCGGGGAACAGCCCCCCGAACGCGTCCGCGTGGATCGCGACGTGCGAGCCCGCGGGCCGCTCGAACCGCTTCATGCTGCCACCGCCCGGAGCCCTGGCCCCGTGTTGTCGTTCGCCGCCGGCGCCGTCGCCGGCGCGTCTTGGATCGGGAGCCCTCGCGCCGTCGCCAGCTCGACCGCGTCCACCCGCTTTCCGTAGGGCGCCAAGGCCGCGTTCGTGGTCGTCAGCGACACGCCGAAGGAGCTCGTGGCGTCCGCCTCGGCCTTCATGTCCGCCGGCGGCTTCGTGTCCCACTCGAGGACCGCCGTTTCCGCCAGCGCCTCCTCGCCGAAGTGATCCACCACGAAGGAGGGCAGGATCTGCGTGTTGATCGTGTAGGCGAGCGCGCCCGCCGTCGAGCGAATGAGATCCGCCGCGATCCGCTTGTGGATGTCCGCGTTGGCGAACCCAGTACCGCCGTCGGTCGTGACGAGCTGCCCCGCGATCGCGATCGTGAACTCGCGCTCAGACTGCGCGATCGTGCGCTCGAAGCTCTCGAACCCTCGGCCGTTCGACTCCAGAAGCTTGACGTCGTAGCCCGGCGTCATGCCAAAGACCGTGTTGACGCCCCACGCCATGACCTTCTGGAACCAGCTTTGCCGCTGCGCCTCGGTCGCGCCCTGCGGGGAGACCGCCACGCGGGCCGGGTTCGCGAGCTTGCCCTCCCAGTTGGCTTTCTGGAGCGCCGCGTGTTGCTTGGCGATCCAGGCTTGCCCGAGCGGGAACCACAGCCCGGCCTGCCACGGCGAGAGCCGCGGGCCGTCGACGTGGAGCACCCAACGCCCATCTCCCGGGGTAATCGGGATCGGCCCCGCCAACGAGTTGAAGTACCACCGCCCCTCGGCCCACCGGAAAGTGAGCTGCTCGGGATCGTGGCGCACGAGCACGGGATACGAGCGCCCCTCGACCGGGACCAGCTCGCCCAGCGCGACGCCGAGGAGCACGCCGTCCACCGCCATCGCGGTGAGCTCGGAGGGAGGACAGAGATCGTCGAAGACAGCCCGGACCCCGTCGCGCCCCTCGAGCGCCCGGACCACATCGTTCCGCCCGGAGAACCGCCGCGGCAGGCCGACGATCCCCGCCGTCCGCGTCGCGAGCACGCCCGCGAGCACGCCGTCCCGCCGCATCGCGCGGGCGAGCTGCGCCGCGAGCACGAGCGAGCCCCCGTCGGCGGCGTACATCGCCGCCTCGAGATCGGCCATGTACCAGCGCAGGCGCGTCGTGGGCGGCCGTTCGAGGTTGCCCCCGTACGCCCGGCGAGCCCGCTTCACGCTTGGGCTCTCGAGTGTCAACGCCCCGTCCGGGACCGGCTCGGAGTACGCCGAGAGCCCGAGCAGAGCCGCGAGACGGGCCGCCATGCGCGCGATCGCGCTCATGCTCGCCCCCCTTGCCAGAGCCCCGCGCCGGCGTAGGGATCGAACGTCGTCGAGGCTTCGTCGAGGTCCTCATCGGGCGCCGCCGCGCGGGCCGCCGCCGCGACGACCTGCGCCTCCTCGGCCTCGCTCGCGACAGACGCCCACCCGTACGCGGCGAGCGTCACCGCGTCGCCCTCGTCCGGCGAGCGCCCGAGGATGCGCCGGAGGTCCTTTTTCGACGTCGCAAGGAGCCTTTCGCGGCCGTCCTTGCCGAGCTGCGCCGTGAAGTCTGGCGCGTTCAAGTCTTGCCGCAGCATCGGGCGCGTGGGAATCGCGCCGCCGGCCTCCAGGAAGTCGCGGAACTCTCCCCACACCTCGTCGCGCTTCAGGTGATACTTCGAACCCCAGCCTCCCCGGGGCGGCTTCGAGCCGCGCACCACCACGAGCTCGAACGCGTCCGCGTGCGACAGCAGGTAGGCCCGGAGCTTCTGCTCGACCTCGGCCCCGATCACGCCCTCCGCGTCGATGCACACGCGCGGGATCGCCTCGCGCGTCGCCCGGTGCGTCGAGAGCAGCCCGATCACGTTCTCGACGATCCCGTCCGTGGAGAGGCCGCGCACGGCGAACACCGTGGCGATCTTGAGGCCGCGCCGGACGGCGAACGCCGACGCGTCGCCCTCGGTCTTGTCGCCCGCCGGATCGATGCCGAGCTGGAGCTGCCCCGCGAACTCCGTGGAGTCGTAGGCCGCTTCGCCCATGTCCAGCAGCTCGACGGGAAGGATCTTCCCCTCGAACCCCGAGTTGAACTCGCCGCGAACGCGGATCGCGTACTCGGGCGAATCCTCGCCCGGGTTCGCCTTCCACTCTGCGATCCACTCGGGCCCCGCGAGCCCCGGGACGATGTCGGCACCCTTCGCGCCGCGCGCGTTCGGCGTGTCCTCCGAGGACGTGTGGAGCAGGCACCACTTCGCCTTCTCCGAGTGATGCGACCGGTAGAACGCGCCCGTCGTCCTCGTCGGGTTGCCCGCGTACGCCAGCCGCACGAGCCCGCCCGATCCCGCCGTCGCCGTGCCCACCGCCTCGAGCACCGGATCGGGAACGCCGCTGGCTTCGTCCACGAGGACCAGCACGTTCGGGCCGCTGATGCCCTGGACCGCCTCGGATTTCTGCGCCGTCAGGCCCCAGATCTTGCGATCGTCCGCGTGGTCCACGAGGCCGCCCCGGCTGGAGACGTGGAGCTCGCCGCCGATCGGGATCTTCGCCCCGCGGTGAAGCCTGCGGATCTCCTTGTAGGTGCCGAAGTCGATCTGCCCCTCCTTGACGGCGAGCAGAGGCACGCACGCGCGCTCGAACGAGCAGAAGAACCATAGGGCCGCGACCGCGAAGGAGGTCGTTTTCCCCGTCTTGTGGCCGCTCCGCCACGTCACGTTTCGGTGCTTGAGGACCGCCTCGAGGAAGTTCCGGAGCGCGCCCGTCACCTTCACCCCGAGCACCTCCTGCGCGAAGCGGACCGGATCGCGCCGGTACTTCGGAGAGGGCCACGTGTGCTCTTGCCCGCGCTTCGCCTCGCGCTCGGCCACCGCCGCGAGCGCCCCGAACGGGTTGCGCTCACGTGCCGCCGACCAGGAACGAGCCGCAGCGTGGACCACGTGCTCACCGTGCCACCGTGCCCGACGCCCCGCGGTTACGAACGGTGGTTACGCCCCCCCGGTTACGGTCGTTTGTAACCGCTCTCGGCTTCGACCCGCCGAAGCTCGCGAGCGACCGCCGCCGCCGCCTCGGGATGACCCGCGAGGCCTCGCCCGAGGGCCCCCTCGATCTGGCGCCAGATTGGGAGCCGGAAGAAGCGCGAGCCGAGGTCGAAGGCCCCTGTCACCTTCCCCAGAATCGCCAGCGTTTGCCCGAGGCTCGCGCGGACTCGCGCCTTCTCGAGCGGCAGCGCCTCGTCGTCCTTGCGAAGCTCGTCGAGGCCTTCCCGGAGGTCTGCCATGAGCTCGTCCGCCAGCGCGAGCACGCCATCCGGCGCCGCCGCGGGCCGCAACTCCTCCACGGCTTGGAGCAGTTCGGCCCCCCGACGGCGCGCCTTCGGTTTCGCGCCCTCAGCCTCGGGCGCCCGCCCGCGCGCCTTCGCGGCGTCCACCTCCCACGCCTCGACCGGGACCTTGAACCGTTCGGCGAGCAGCTTTCGCGCCGGCGGCAGCGGGCGCTTCGTCCCCGCCATCCAATGCGAGACCGCCACCCGAGACACGCCGATCTCCGCCGCGATCGCGTCCTGCGTCTGGCCCGTGCGCACGAGCAGGACCGCCCCTTGGCTCCGCGGTCGTTGGCTCACTGGCCGCCCCCGGTTACGAACCCGGATTTTTGCCCCGTTCGCACCAAAAATCGCCCCCCTCTGGCCGCGGAACCTCCCACACTGTTCCGAGGGGGGGGCCGCCAGTCGGTCCGCGCTTCGAGTGTTCGGCCCTTCACGCGACCACCTGAAACCGGATCGTCAGCCGGTCCACCTGCCCGCGCCGGCCGTCCCACGGCCACGCCGCCGCGAGAACACCAGCGAGCGACGTCGCCAAGCCCCACGGCCAGAGGCCGAAGTAGATACGCGCAACACGAGCCAGCGCGGCGTCCCCCCTCCAAGGCCCATCGAACCCCTGGAGACGGAGACACGCCCCCACACCCCCCAGCCGAAGCCGAAAGGCCTCCCGTCCACACACTGGACACATGTCATCGTCGTCCAGCAGATCGTAGTACTCGCCCGGGCCGCGAACGTCAGCGAGCCCGGCCGCAACTTCGGCCCGCTCGAGCGCCGCCCGGGTTCCGCGGGGCCGCCTCAAGAGGCCTCCCACGCCTTCAGCGGGATCCCGAACACGCGGTCGAGCACGACCCGCCACGCGTACCGCGGCACGCGACCGCCGAGCCACCCCCGCATGGTCCGCACGGGACACCCCACCCGGCGAGCCAAGAGGAGCGCGGGCCGCGACGCCCTGGCCTCCCGCAGAAGTCGGTGCCCTTCCCTCACGCCCGCCCCCGTCGACGTGGCGCCGCTTCCTCGGGCGGCGCCCGCCGCTGCTCTCGGTCCAGCTCCTCGAGCGCCGAGCATGACGAGCAGAGCCCCGCAGCGCTCACCAGGACGCCCCCGTGGCTCTGCACGATGTCCGCGGTAGGGACCGGGCTCTCGTGCCGCACGCGGCGCCCTGGGCCCCGGATCGCACCCGGGCACCAGTTCGGCCGCCCGGGGTAGGTGTGCCGCTCGCTCACGACCCGCCTCGGAGCTGGAGGGTTTCGCCGTTGTCCGTCAGCCGCCGCACGAGCCCCGCGCCGTAGCGCTCCGCGAGCTGCGCGCCCGTGTGCGGTGTCGTAACCCAGACGTCCCGCCGGAGATCGTGCCGATCCATCACCACGTCCGCGACCGTCGCCCCGAACCGATCGGCCTCGGTCCCCAGCTCGTCGACCACGAGCAGACCAGCCCCCCGGGCCGCCACGAGGATCGGCGGCTCCTCGCCGAGCTTGGCGTACGCGCTCGCCGTCGCGATGGTGCGGGCCGTCGTCCACATGACGTCGCGGCGCCCCCGCTCCTTCACCATCCCCGCCACGAGCGACGTCTTCCCGGCGCCCGAGCGCGGCGAGTAGACGGTCACCCAGCCGCCGCCGCGAGCGATCGCCCGAGCCTTCTCGACGTTCGGCGCCCCGACCAGCCGCGCGAGCCACGAGGCCCCGAGATCCGCCGCTCGATAGGCTTCGGGGATCTGCTCGGCCACCATGTTCGCGAGGGCCCGTCGCCGCTGCTCGACCAGCCGCTCGGCCTCGTGCGCCTGGCAGAGCCCGCCGTCCACCGCGAGCCGGCCGCAGCCCGCCGCCGAGCACGCGACCCGCCCGCAGCGCTCGCAGATCGCCAGCGTGCAGCCGGCCACATGGTCCGCCTGCTCTCGCTCGGCCGCCGCCGACGCCTCGAACATCGGCCGCAGGTGTTCGGGCAACATCGCCCGGAAGTCGAAGGACATCAGGATCCCGCCTTTCGCTGCTCTCGCTCGACCCGTCGCCGCTCGTTTGCCTCTTCGCCGAAGTCGAATCGATCGGCCTGTTCGGCGAGAGGCGCCTGGATGATCCGCCCGCCCGTCCGAGGGCCGCGCGCCTTCCCCCGGTCCGCCGCCTCGCGCGCGTGAAGCCACGTCCGGCGAAGCCACGCCATCCACTCGGCCTCGCAGATCGCGCGCGGCGAACCAGCCTTCCGCAGCGAGGCGAGATGCGCCACGAACCCCACCCACTCCGCCGCGAGCTCCACCGGCCGCGAGGGAGGCCCCAAGGTCATGCGCAGCGTGTCCACCACCGCCTGCGCCCACGGTGCCGGCGTCGAGGCGAGCGCCAGCGGCGAGGCCTCCGTCACGCCCGTCACGCGTGACGCGTCACGCTCGCCCGTCACGCCGTCCGCGTGACGGTCGTCACGCTCCGCGCTCGCGCGCGCGTTCTCGCTCTCGAGATCGGAAGAGAGAGAAGATCCCGGAAGAACAGAGGAAGTTCCAGATCGAGACGCGGACGCGCGCGCGAGCCCGACGCGTGACGCGTCACGCTCCGTCACGCCAGCCGCGTGACGATCGTCACGCGGCGTCACGCTCTCCGCGTGACGATCGTCACGCTCCGTCACGCCGTCCGCGTGACGCCGAGCCCGGTACCGTCGAGCCCGCTCGGCCGCGGAGAGCTTCGACGAGGTCCCCGGATCGGGCGCCTCGGGCGCCGTCGAGGCCTCGCCCCCCTCCCAGCGAGCCACGAGGGCCGCCAGGGCCGCCACGAGGTCCGCCGGGCCGTCCACGTCGAGGACGAGGCGCAGCCTGGGACGATCGATCGCTGCGCTGAGCTTCACTTTGCCCCCAGTCCAAGGCCGAGCTGGACCGCCCGGCGAACGTCGGCCAGCTCGGCCGCCTCGGCCGCGTGCTGACGGCATGGCCACGGCGAGCACCGGCAAAGGTCCGCGAGGACGATCGCCTCCCGCTCGCACCTCACGCAGCACACCGGGCCCTCGACCCCCCCGTGCCCGCACCTCACGACGAGCCCCCGAGGAGCGGAAGCTGCCCGTCCTTGGCCGCCGCGGTCCCGTCCACGCCGCGCGCCTCGGCCTCGAGCCGGCGCGACGCCAGCGCGTGGTAGTGCGGCGACAGCTCGCACCCAGCAAAGGCGCGCCCGCGCCGAATGCACGCTACCCCCGTCGAGCCCGAGCCCGCGAAAGGGTCGAGCACGAGCCCGCCCTCCGGGACGATGCCCACGATCGACTCCATCACCAGGACCGGCTTTTCGGTCAGGTGGAGCCGACGGGCCCCAGGCACCGGAGCGCACGCGATCTCGGGCGAGACGCTGGGCCAGTCGCCCGGCGCGTCGCACTCGTACACCTCGGCCCCGGGCTCGCTCTCGAACGTGCCAGCGAGCGCCGGGCCCCGCAGCGGCATCGCCCCCTTGCTGCCCCAGGGGAAATATTCCGCGTCGCCGCGAAAGCGCCCGAGTTGGGGCCGTGAGGCGCCGAGCTTCGTCCACGTTACCTGCCCACGACGCACAAACCCCGAGGCGCCGATCGCAGCGCTCACGATGGGGCCCTGCCGCCAGTCGGTGGCGATCACGACCGGCGCGCCCTCCCGGAGCACGCGGTGCGCCTCGGTCAACCAGAGCGCGAGCCACGCCAAGCACTCCCATTCGCTCCGCGTGTCTCCCGAGAAGCTCTCGGTGCTCTCGGCCGCCCCGCTCGCGCGGTACTTCGTCGACGGGTCCGCCGATCGATCGCCGCGCGTGAACCCGCCCGAGGAGTACGGCGGGTCAGTCACCAGCGCGTCCGCGGACGCATCGGGGAGCGACCGCAGCCACGCCCACGCCTCGCCATGGTGCAGAGACCAGATCATCGGAACCCCTTCGGGGAGCGCCGGACCGTGACGTCCACGCCGTCCGCCGCGAGCTCGTCCGACTCCTCGACCACGAGGCGCACGACCCGCCGATCGTCGTCCCACGCCACGCCGTTGAGCGCGTCGAGAACGCTCTTGGCGTGGTTGTCGAGGTCGGAGAGAGGGTTCCGGCCCCGAATCAGGATCACGACCTCGCACGGGTCCGCGTTGGGCTCCCAGCACGCGGCCGAGACCGCCGCGCGCGCCACCCAGCGGACCCGCTGCTCCCACGCGCGAGTCGTCGCCGGCGTGAAGGCCGCGCAGCGCACGCCCCGCACGCCCCGCACGCCGCGCGAGATCACGCGCGGGCGCCCCTTCGCGATCGGCTTCCCCTCGACCACGAACCGCAAGCGATCGCTCACGACGCGCCCCCGAGCACGGACCAGCGCCCGCCCCGCCCCGGGCCCCAGAGAAACCACGCATAGGCCGCGTTGTCCGTGCGCCCGCCCGTGAAGCTCGGCCGCCTCGCCAGCACGTACACGTCCGAAGGGTGCGCCGCGTGGAACGCGATCCGCCGAGCGGACTCCAGAAATCCCAGCCGCAGCAGCGCCGCGACCGAGCCGCCCCGCTCGACCTCGACCAACGCACGCTCCACGAACTCGATCGCGCGATTGAAGGGCGGGTTCATGATCACCAGCCCCGGACGCCCCCAGCCGTCGCGCGCCAGTGCGTCACGCTGGCCCACGTATGGCCGTTGCTCGCCGTCGATGTGCGCGCGGTCGATCTCGAAGCCTCGCAGCCACGCCCGCCCCAATGGGGTTTGCTGACTGCCAGCGGGCAGGCCTCCCAGCGCCGCCAGGATCGCGCCCCTACCCGCGCACGGATCCAGGACATCCGCCGCACACGGCAGGTGCGGCAGGATCGCCTCCACCGCGAACGCCGGCGTCTCGTAGAAGTCAAACCCGCGCGCCGCGCGCGGCATGCGCGGCGCGCTCATCGCATCCCCTGAAGGAACGCGCGCGCTCGCGCGATCAGTGCCGGAGTCGACGGGCCCCCGTGCCGCATGTCGTCCAGCGCGGGAAGCTGGACACCGATCGCCCTCGCCGTCCGTTGCTGGCCCGCCCGTTCGATCTCGGCCTCCAGAGCCGCGGATTCAAGATCGTTCAGCCTTGCCGATCGCCGCTTGAGCCGCTCGTTGAGCTCGCTCACGTCGCCCGCCCGTTCGTGTCGCCTGGCCCTCGTCATCGCCGCTCACCTTTCCCGAACGCCGCGCGCTCGACACGGCAGGCGAGGCACCGCTCGCACTCCGCGCCGTGCTCGTCCCATCGACACCCGCACGGGCAGTCACACCCGTTCGCCGCGAGCACGTCTCCCACGGCGTCGAGACGCGCGCGCGCGTCAGCAAGCGCCCGCTCGTGGAAGTCGCCGGCCGCCGGGCTCGCCGGATCCCGCCACGTCGGATCCGGGATCGGTGACCGCTCTAGGCGGCGTCTTTCGATCTGGACGCCGTAGAGCCCCGCCAGGCGGATCGCCGCCTCCATGCCCCGCGAGACCCCGCGATCCATGTAGACGACCAACGCGTGAGCCTGTTCGATCCACGCGTGCCCGGCCGCGATGCCACGCGCCCGCTCTTCCGGGATCTCGTCGCGGAGCACGCCCGGCTGCGTGTGGAGCAGATGGGACGCGATCGGCGCCTCCCCCCGCGCGAGCGAATCCGCAAGGCAGCGCCGCGCGTAGGCCACGTTCGCCGCGATCGCCTCGGGCGTCTCGCCCGAATACGGGCTCTCAAGAACGACGCGCCTCACCGCGACACCCCGCCGACGATCGCCCAGCCCGAGCAGCGCACCCGGCGGTCGCCCGACATCAGCAAGAGCCGCGCACCGCGCCGCCCGCGCAGCACAAGACACGCGCCGAAGTTGTGCCCGACGAGCGCGAACACGCCTACGCTGCGCCACCCGTGCCGGCGGATCGTCGAGCGGAGAAGTGTACGGTCGAACGCGAACCCGTCGATCTCTCCCCATCCCCCCCCGCGCAGCCAGCGCGCGAAGAGCTTCGGGTCGTCGTACCAGTCGTCGCGCGCCTCGATTTCGTCCACCGCAGCGGCGAGATCGGCGACCTTGGCGCGACGCCACGGCGGCAAGTTCCACCACGTCACCGCGCCGCGGCCGCGGCCGCGACGCAGCAGGCCAGCGCCATCGGTGCAGTAGACGAGCGACCGCCCGCCCGGCATGGCTACGCCGATCATGACGCGCCCCCGAGGTCCCTTCGGCGCCCTCACGGCAACACCCGCCCGAGCGCCCGAGCGCCCACGCGCCAGCGGTCGCGCGAGATGCGCCCGGCGAGATCGGACCCGCACCGCGCGCCCGCGTAGGCCGCCAAGGGCTGAGCGGGGCAGAGCGCCGCCGACGCCCGCAAGGCGCGCAGCGCGAGGCGCGTGCAGAGCCCGGCGTCCGTGAGCACCGCGCGGGGC
>CAZHGG010000055.1:0-13566 GCA_964531755.1 uncultured Polyangiaceae bacterium | reverse complement strand
GAGGACCAGGCGCGGCACGCCCCCCTCGAGCTCGAGCGAGACGCCGGAGAGCGCGCGCCGGTCGGTGTCGCCGGCGATCTCGAGCGTCGCGCCCTTGCCGAGCGCGAGGAACGGCAGCGGCTGCGCGACGGCGATGCGATGACCATCGTCCGAGGTGACGAGCCCCTCGATCGAGGTGCCGACGCCGTCGAGGTGCACGACCGCTGCGCGCGACTTCGCCGAGGACGGCGCGGCACGGCGCGGCTCCGGCGAGGCCGTCGAGACGGGCGTGATCACGCGCGGCGGCGAGCCATCGAGCGTCGAGACCCAGCGGTCGACGATCGCCTGCACGCGCGGCTCGAGCGCGTCGAACTTCACGCCGAATTCGCCGTGGTGCGTGCCCGTGTCGCTCGCCCAGACGACGTGCGCATCCGTCTCGCACACGCCGCCGTCGTCGGGCAGCTCGAAGCGACAGCGAAGGCGCTGGCCGACGTCCGGCAGGATCGCCGAGCGCAGGCCGATCCCTTCGGCGCCGAGGTTGACGGCATCGGCGTCGTAGAGCTCTCCGCTGCCGAGCTCGCCATCGTGCGCGAGCTGAACGAGCAGATCGACGGGCATCCGCACCGCACCTTCGAGCCTTCGGTCCAACGCTTCCATCGCCATCGCCTCCGGAATGTCCGGAGAGAGCGCCAAGCCGCGGCCGTCGTCCAGAATTCGACGAGCCGCCTCCGCGGACGCCGCTCCGGCCACAATCTTTGACGGCGCGCGCCGCTCGTGTGAGCACCGATGCGCGTCGATGGGTGTCAGGCTCGAAGTGCTGGGTCCGCAGGGCGTGCGAGGGGCCGGAGTGGGCGAGCCGAGCTCGCGCGAAGGCACGGAGCTCGCCGCGTACGAGTTCGAGCAAGACCGCATCGTGCTCGGGCGAGGTGCGGGCGCCGACGTGCGGCTGCCGCACCCGACCGTGAGCCTCCGGCACGCGTCGCTGCGTCTCGAGGAAGGTCGGTTCGTGCTCGTCGACCACGGCGCGACGAACGGCACGCGCCTGGGAGACCACGCGCTCGTGGCGGAGCGACCCAAGGCCCTGCGTGACGGTGACGTCCTCACCCTCGGGCCCTATCGGCTCCGCTTCCATGCCGGCATCGCGGTGCGCGAGCCGACCTCGCGCGAGCGCACCGCTTCGCTCGCGCGGCGCCTGGCCCGCGAGACCTCGCTCGGCGCCGGCACCAGCGCACCGCGCTTGATCGTCGTCAACGGCGAGAAGAAGGGCAGCGTCCTCGTGCTGCCCGATCCGCCGGCGCGCCTCGTGATCGGTCGCGGCGAGGCGACCGATCTGCCGCTTCCCGACGCCGATGCCTCGCGCGAGCACTGCGAGATCCTCGTCGAGATCGACGGCCCGCTGCTGCGCGACCTCGGGAGCAAGAACGGCCTCTTGGTGAACGAGAAGCCCGTGACGCAGAAGCGCCTGCGCGATCGCGACGAGATCACGGTGGGCGCGACGGTGCTCGGCTACGAAGATCCGGCGGAGGCGCTGCTCCAGCGCGTCGAGGCGCTGGCCGACGCGCCGGCGCCGCCGCCGGTGGCGCCGCCTCCTGTTCCCGCGGCTGCGCAGGACGTCGCGTCGGAAGAAGGGAAGGAGGCTCCGACCGAGCCGGAGCGGCCCATCGCGACCGTCGCGCCGCCCCGCGCCGGTCTCTCTCGCGCGGAGGTCCTGGTCGGCTGGCTCGCAGCGGCCGTCCTGCTCTTGAGCCTCGCGGGCCTCTATTGGCTCCTTCGTGCGTGAGAAGCGCCCCATGGTCGGGAAGATCGTGGCGGCGGCAGCGTAGGGGCGCGGGCCAGAATCCTTCGACCGGCTCGCACGTCCATTCCCGTGCGCCCGATCCTTGCCTCCGTGCGGGGCGCGTGTTTCGATGCGGCCCGTCGCGAGCCCTCGTGGGATCGCGTGGCCAGGGAGCCACCCATGCGAAAGATCGGCTTTCTTTCTCTCTCCATGCTCGCGCTGCTGCTCGCTCTCGGCGCGGGCGGCTGTCACGGACGAAGGCACGTGCGTGGCTCCGCGGTCACAGGGGATGGCGACACCCAGGGCATGGAAGTCGGTGGCGGCGTCGTCGCCCACGGCACCCCGCGCGAGATCCTCGATCAGTACGACCAGGTGCTGCGCAGCGCCGGGTTCGAGCCCGTCGGGCCCGTCACGCACGGCACGCTCGACGCGTACGGCATCACGGCCATCCCCGTCGATGTGCGCCGCGGCTACTGCTACACGTTCGGCGCGCTCGGCCAGGCAGGCACCGACTTGAACCTGCTGATGCTCGACCCGCGCGGCATCGACGTCGCGCACAACGTCGCTTCCGACGAGCACCCGTGGGTGAGCTTCTGCGCCGCGCGCGCGGGTCGCTTCACGGCGCGCCTGCAGATGGCGAACGGGAGCGGCGAGTTCTTCTTCGCGCCCTACCAGTCCCGCGGGCGCCGCCCGGCCGATCTCACCGCGTTCTTCGGTGGCGGTGCCGCCGCGCCGAGCGGCCCGGCCGTGGCGAGCCTCGACGGGGAGACGCAGTCGCGCCTCTCGCAGCTCGACGCGACGCTCGGTGCCGAGCGCTACCAGCGCGTCGGCGACGCGCAGGGCCTGCAGCTGCAGGAACGGGACGAGCGCCTGTTCCAGCTCTCGCTCGACCAAGGGCGCTGCTACGCGTTCGCGACGCTCGGCGGGCCCGGCACCACGGACACCGACGTCTATCTCGTCGACGGCTCGGGCCACTGGCTCCAGGCCGACTCGACCGCGAACCGCGACGGGCTCGTTCGCTTCTGCTCGCCCTCGTCCGACCAGTACACGCTGCAGGTGCGCCTGCTCCACGGCAATGGCTCGGTCTTCACGGCCGCCTACCTCCAGGCCGCCGCAGGCACGGCCTCGGCGCCGCCGCCGCCCAGCACGCCCGTCATCGCCGACACGTCGACCGCCGGCGCCGGCCTCGACGAGAACTTCGCCCTCCTCGACGCCGACATGCGCGCGCGCGGCTACGAGTCGCTCGGTGCGCCGCAGCACGCGACGCTCGCCGAGGGCGGCACCCAGGAGTACGCCGTCGATCTCGAAGGCGACAAGTGTTACGCGATCCTCGCCGTCGGCGACTCCGGCGTGCGCAACGTCGACCTGACGCTGCTCGACGAGTCCGGACACGAGGTCGATCGCGACGACGCCGGCGATGCCCGCCCGACCGTCCGCGTCTGTCCGACGGCCGATGGTCACTTCCGGATGCGCGTGCGCATGATGAGCGGCAGCGGCGCCTACGTGTACGCGCCCTACCGCTGGCCGCGCGGCACGCACGGCCCCTTCGGCCTCTCGGGCCTCGGCTACGTGCGCCTCGCGGAGGTCACGGCGCTGCTCAACGTCGAGGGCTACGCGCCCGACCCGAACTACTCGATGGAGCGCGGCACGCTGCGTAGCGAAGGCGCGACCGAGACCGAGCAGCTCCAGCTGAGCGCCGGCAGCTGCTACTCGATCACCGTCGTCGGCGGCGACGGCATCCACGACATCGACCTCGCGCTGAACCAGGGCGGCACGCAGATCGCGACCGACCTCGGCGCGCGCAACGCGTTCCCCAGCGTGCGCCAGTGCGTGTCGACCAGCGGGAGCTTCTCGCTCACGGTGCGGGCCGCCTCCGGCTCGGGCCCCTACGTGATGCAGATCTTCAGCCGCGCACGCACGGCCGACGACCAGTGATCAGCGAGGAGTGCTCGCCCCGGAGGATGCGGGCAGCGGTCCTGGCGCTGATCGTCTCGGTGCTCGCGGTCTTCGTCGGCGCCGGGCTCGCGCGCGCCGACGCCATCGTGTTGCCGGAGACTTGTCCGGACGGGGCGACCGATGGCTTCTGTCACGGCCCGCCGACCTGTGTGCCGCACGCGTGCACCGGCACGCTGGACTGCGACGTCGGCCAGGTCTGTGCCGCGCGCGCGCTCTGCGTCGAGCCTCACGCCTGCTTCAGCGGCACCGGCAGCACGACGCTCCAGCACGTGATCGGAGACTGCGACGCGAGCGGTGGGTGCGGAGCCGGGGCGAGCTGCACGTCGTTCTTCGTCTGCGCGCCTGGCCCCGTGCTCGTCGACACCGGCCCGCCGGCGCGGGATGCGGGCACCGCTCGCGAGCTCACCCAGGGCTGTGGCTGTCGCGCCGGCCGCGGCGGCTCGGTCGCTGGCCTGGCCCTGCTCGCCGGGCTCGCCGCGCTCTTCGTCGCGCGCCGGCGGGCACGCTGATCGCCGACGTCGATCTCCGCGACGCTGGCGTCTCGACGACCCTCGGCCAGACGGGCCGCGCTTCTGCGTCGCGGCCGGATGGGTCGATGTGCCACGATCGTCCGATGCGCACGTCGTTCTTCCCGCATCGCCGCACGTTCATCGCCACCGTGCTCGTGACCGTCGCCGCCTGCAGCGCCCCCGCGAGCACGCCCGACGGATCCGCGCTCCCGGTGGACGGCGCGCCCGGAGTCGACGCCGGGGTCGACGCCGCGTCGAGCGGCGAAGCGGACATCGCGACCGCGCTCGCATGCGGAACGCCGCGCGGGCCCTTCGGAGCGGGCGCTGCCGGCGAGCTCGAGATGCACGTGCTCGACACGACGCACTTCCCGGACGCCCTCTGCAACGACGGCAGCGCGCCCGTCCTCTACTACCGCCCCTACCGCGGCGAGGCGAACCGCAATCGCTGGACCATCACGCTCCGCGGCGGCGGAAGCTGCAGCGACGCCGAGACCTGCGCCGCGCGATGGTGCGGATGCTCGGCCGCCTCTCCGTGTGCACACACGGACTACGTCTCCGGCTTCGATCTCTCCAACATGACGGGCGGCGGCCGGCGAGGCTCGCCAGGCGGCGGCATCGACTCGCGGGATCCTGCGAACGACAATCCGCTCGCCGACTACAACCAGATCCAGTTCGCGTACTGTTCTTCGGACACCTGGATCGGCAACGCCCGCGCCGTGCACTACACGACCACGCACCCGCGCACGGGCGCCGAGGTCGATTACGTCGTGCACTTCCTCGGCGACCGCATCCTCGCTGCCGATCTCGACGTCGTGCGCCGAGAAGGCGTCGCGCCGCTCACCTACACGCTCGACGGGGGCGCGGTCGAGATGCCCGATCTCGACGAGGCCGAAGAAGTCGTCATCGCCGGCGACTCGGCCGGCGGCGTCGGTGTCGTGCACCACCTCGACGGGATCGTCGATCTGCTCCGAGCCCATCACGTCGGCGGAGGCCCGGGTCCCGAGGTCGTCGGGCTGATCGACTCCGCCATCGGGCCCGACTGGCAGCGCCTGGACTGGAGCGCGAGCGTGCTCGCGCCCGCGGGAGGCGTCACGTACGCGAGCGCGATGCGCATCATCGCCGGCACGACGCAGAACACGGGCGCCTTCCACGACACGAGCTGCCTCGCCGTGCACGCGAGCGATCCCGAGCTCTGTCAGGACTACACGCACGTCGTGCGGCACCACGTGACGACGCCCTTCTTCGTCCGGATGGGCCTGCTCGACACCGTGATCTCGACGAACTTCGCCGCGCTCGGCATGACCGACCCCGTGCTCGGGCCCCTGCTGACCCCCGCCGGAGTGCCGCGCACCTTCGCCGTGCTGACCCAGCGAGAGCTGCGCACGTTCCCGATGCTGACGACCTCGGCCGAGGAGCACGCCGCGCTGACCCGGAGTCCAGGCGTGTTCGCCCCCGGATGCCCCCGGCACGACACGATCCACGACGACGATCAGACCTACGGCGTCACGATCGATCCCACCGGCACCGACCCGCTGGCGATGTTCGACGTCTGGCGCACGTGGCGCGCGGGCAGCGGCGAGGTCGCGGTCGTGACGGCCGACGCGTCGTTCTCGGACACGGTCTGCATGCCCTGACCGACGAAGGCGCGAGCCATCCCGCCGGGCCACGCGTGGGACGGAACTGGACGGGTGATCCGGTCTCGGGTAGTCCGGGACGCATGCGCTCGGCCACGCTCGCGCTCGTCCTCTCGTGCATCGCCCTCGCCACCGGCTGCGATGGCGCGACCCAGACGGTCGATGCGCGCTTCTCCACGCCCGAGCACACCGTGCGGACGATGCTCTCCTCGTACGGCCTCGAGGACGCGACCGGCGAGCAGATCCGCGAGCGCATCGCGTCGCGCGAGCCCATGGAGATCCGCAGCCGCGAGACGTTCCGTGCTTGCTTCGAGGACATCGGCCAGAGCGCGGCACAGGAAGGTGTCGCGGGCTTCGTCTTCGGCGTGCTCGCGGCGGGCCGCGACGATCTGCGCGTGGAGATCCACGGCGATCGCGCGACGCTCCCCCCCCGCGCCGGCGTCGAGGTGGTCATGGCCCGCGGCGAGGACGGCGCGTTCCGCATCGTGCTCGCCGAGAGCGTCCCCGCCGACGTCCGCGCGCGGATGGCCGCGCTCGCCGATCACGCCGACGATCGGATGCGCCGCGGCATCATCGAGTGAGGGCCGTCCGGCTCCTCTGGCCGACGTCCCCCCGCGCGCCGAGCGAGCGCCGACGATCACCCGGCTCGTTTCGACGAGACTGAAAGCGGCACCGAGCGACCTTTTCGCTTCCGCGCATCTCGCGCTCCATGGCACACACGCCACCGGAGCGCGGCGTTCGTTCGTGCCGCGACGGTCATGGAGGGGTGGGCATGAAGTCGTCGTCCGTCGCACGTTGGTTTGCGCTCGTGTCGGGTCTCGTCTTTTCGACGGCGCTGGGATGCGGTGGGGGCCCTACCGCGAGCGAGCTCGACTCGGCCGTCGCGGATGGCGCGGCGCCCGATGGCGCGCGCCCCTGTTCCACGCAGGTCGACTGCGATGACGGCACGTACTGCAACGGCCGTGAGCGCTGTGCTCCCGCGGAGGGCTCGGCAGACGCTCGTGGCTGCGTGCGGGGAGTCGCACCGTGCGAGGCATCCGTCTGCGACGAGGCTGGCGATCGCTGCAACATGACGTGCTCCACCGACGCCGATGCCGACGGAGTGGTGGCGCAGTCGTGTGGAGGAATGGACTGCGACGACGGGAATGCGGCCGTGCACGCAGGTGCGCTGGAGGCCTGCGACGTCGACGGGCTCGACGAAGACTGTGATCCGACGACGTTCGGGGTGCGCGACGCCGATGCAGACGGCTACCTCGACCACGCGTGCTGCAACGGCGCGATGTGCGGCGACGACTGCAACGACGCAGTCGCGACGTCGCATCCGACCGCCCCGGAGGCTTGTGATTCCGCCGATCAGGACTGCGATGGGGCGATCGACGAAGGTGTCCTGGTGACGGTCTACGTGGACTCCGACGGAGACGGTTTTGGTGCGGGCTCACCTCAGCTTCGCTGCGCTGGCGCCGCGGGATACGCTTCTCTGGGAACCGACTGCAACGACGGCGACCCCTCCGTCCACCCCGGGGCGACGGACTTCTGCATGGACGGCATCGATCCCGACTGCGTCCCGGGCGACGGATCGACGGCGATCCCCCAGTGCCCCGACAACGACGACGACGGCTACCCGGGCGTCCGGAGCGGTTCGGTCTCCGATTGCCGAGACCTGCCGGGCTATGCTCCGTGCTCGCTCATCGACGCCAATCAGATCGATTGCGACGACGCCTCCGCCGAGGACCATCCTGGCGCCACGGAGCTCTGCAACGGCGACGACGAAGACTGCAACCCGGCGGATGAGTCGATCGCCAGCTGCGTCGGTGCGCACGCCATGGAGGTGTGTGACGGGGGCGCGTGCACGGTGACATCGTGCTCGAGCGGCTTCGCGGACTGCAACCATCTGGCGAGCGACGGATGCGAGTCCGACCTGGCGACGACGCTGACGTGTGGTGCCTGCGGCGTGACCTGCGGCTTCGGACCGCACTCGACCCCCGTGTGCGGTGGCAGCGGGTGCGCCGTGATCTGCGAGTCGGGCTACCAGGACTGCGACGTGGCCATCGGCTGCGAGTCGGCCATGGCGTCGGATCCGCTCCACTGTGGCTCTTGCAGCAGGGCGTGCCCCGTCCCCGCGCACGCCTCGCCGACGTGCACCGCGGGAAGTTGCGGCTTCGCGTGCCTCGCGGGCTTCGACGACTGCGACGGCGCCAGCGGGAACGGATGCGAGACCGACCTCGCGAGCGCGGATCACTGCGGGGCGTGCGGTACCGTGTGTCCCGCGCGCGCGAACGCAGATCGCACGTGCACGGCGAGTGGCTGCGGGTTCTCTTGCCTTCCTGGCAGTGACGACTGTGATGGGCTCGCGACCAACGGGTGCGAGGTCCTCCTCGGAACGGATCCAGCGCACTGTGGCCGATGCGGAAACCCGTGCCCTGCTGTCGCGAACGGTACCCGCACGTGCTCGTCCGGGACGTGCGGCTTCGACTGCGACGCTGGCTACGCGCCGAGTGGCAGCACCTGCGTTTCCATTCCCGCGCCGCGTCTCGTGGCGCCGCTCTCGACCGCGGTCGTGACCACCCAGCGACCGACCATTCGCTGGGCGCTCGCGGCCCCGGCCACCGGTGGTCACGTTCAGATCTGCGCTGAGCGTGCCTGCACCTCGATCGAGCACGAAGGCGACGGGGCCACGAGCTACACACCGACGATCGACCTGACGCCGGGCGTCCACTTCGTTCGCGTCTTCGGTACGCGCGGCGTCGCGCGGAGCAACAGCGCGAGCTTCACCTGGGAGCTCGTGGTGCCGGTGCAGTCCGCGGCGACGGACACTCAGTCCGGGTCGATCGCGGACTTCGAAGCCGACGGGATCGCCGATGTTCTCGTCGGCGCCGACACGGCGGTCGGCTCCGGCCGTGCGTACGTGTACCCCGGCGCGGCGGGGACCGGTCCTGCCACGACGCCATCGCGCTCCTTCGACGCGATCCTCGGGGCAGGGTCGTCGTTCGGCTCCGCAGTGGCCGCCGTTCCGGACGTCAACGGCGATGGCTTCGGTGACGCGATCGTCGGCGCGTATGGCGCCGATCGTGCCGTCCTCTATCTCGGCAGCGCCACCGGCCTGGCGACCGTGGGCACGACGCTCGTCAGTCCGGCGGGCGCCGGCTCCTACTTCGGTTACGCGGTGACGGGGATCGGTGACGTGGACGCCGACGGATACGGCGACATCGCGATCGGCGCATACCGCGCGGGCACGGGCGGCGACACCGGCGCCGTCTACGTCTATCACGGTGGTAGCTCGGGCCTCCGTGACACGAGCGCCCCCGAAGTGCTGCTGCCGACCGCGCTCCACGGAGATTTCGGCTACGCCCTCGCGGGTGGCGATCTCGATGCCGACGGCGTCACTGATCTCGTCGTCGGCGAGCCTTACGCGGCGGGTGGCGGGGCCGTCTGGATCTTCCGCGGCCGAGCGGGCACCACGATGGCGTCCGGATCGGGCGTGAGCGCGTCTTCGAGGTCGTTCTTCGGTTGTGCGCTGGCCACGGGCGACATCGACCGAAACGGCTATCCCGACGTGATCGTCGCCGACCAAGCCCTGTCGAGCTACACCGGCGTCGTCCACTACTACCTCGCGTCGAGCGGCGGAGTCCCATCCACGCCGAGCGGCAGTCGCGGCGGCCCCGCCGCGAACGCGTCGTTCGGAGTCTCGATCAGCGCCGGCGACCTGAATGCGGACGGGTATCTCGATGTCGCCGTGGGCGCGATGACGTCGCCGTTCAGCACGCAGTCGGGACAGGTCTTCGTCTACCACGGCTCGGCGAGCGGGCTCTCCGCCAATGCGGCAACCACGATCTCGACCACGGATGTGAGAGCCTACCTCGGCCGTAGCGTGGCCATTCGAGGCGATACCAATCGCGATGGCTACGCCGACCTCGTCGTCGGTGCGTTCGGTCGGCTCACGGTCGATGTTCTCCGCGGAACCGCAGCGGGGATTCCACCGTCCGCGTCGCCGGCACCGCGTCTCAGCGCACCCGATGGCGGTGAGTTCGGCGTATCCGTCGAGTGACACGGTGTCGACGCGCTCGCCCAAAGCCGATCCTGTCGACACGCGGGTGCGACGGGTGAGCGCCTACTTCTTCGGCGCCTTCACCTTCTCCTCGAAGGGCTTGCCGTTGCGCACGCCGACGACGTAGGTGCCGAAGTCGCCGTGGCCGTCCTCGATCGCGAAGTCGGTGAGCGGGGTCTTGGCGAGCAGGGCCTCGAGCGCGCGCACGACCTCGGGCATGCCCGCGGGCGCGCGGAGGTCGGACATGCGGAGCACGGCGGCGCGGCGCGCGCGCACGAGGCGCGCGGTCTCTTCGGGCGTCTTGGCGCCCATCAGCGCGCTGTTCGCGGCCTGGTAGTCGGCACTCGCCGCGGAGAACGCGGCCATGTCGAGGTCATGCACGACCGCGCCGCCGTAGGCGGGCCCGCTCTGCGCGGAGTACGCGCTGAGCACGAGCCCGCTCGCGCGGTGGCGTAGGACGTAGCCGCCGATCGGGTCGGGCGGGCCGAAGAGCGTGACGAGGCGGCCGAGGAAGTCGCCGGGCGACCTGCCGCGGCGCGTGTCGTCGTCGTCGAGGAGATCGCCCCGGCTGTAGATCTTGCTGGTCCCGACGGCGTGATCGCGCGGGAGGCGCTCGAAGTCGTCCTGGGTGACGTCCATCGCCCCGGTTCTAACCGCGGCCCACGCGCGGCGCCTGCCGACGATCCGCCGCGGCGCCGTGCTATTTCTCTCTCGATGGCCGGTGCCGACGAGAAGCACGGGCTCTCCTACGAGCAGTACCTCGCGCTCGAGCGTGAGCTCGAACTCCGACACGAGTGGCGCGCGGGTGACGTGTGGGCGATGGCCGGCGGCACGACCAAGCACGCCGTGATCTGCGCGAACACGATCTTCGGGCTGAAGAGCGCGCTCGCCGGCAGACCCTGCACGGTTCACACGTCGGACCAGAAGATCCGCATCGAGGCGAGCGATCGAACGACGTATCCGGATGTGGCCGTGGTGTGCGCCAGGCGGGCGATGTCGAGCCTCGATCCGAACGCGATCACGAACCCATCGGTGATCGTCGAGGTCCTGTCCGATGGCACCGAGGCGGCGGATCGTGGCGAGAAGGCACGCGCGTATCGCCAGCTCGCGTCGCTGCGCGAGTACGTGCTCGTCGCGCAGGACCGCCGGCTCGTCGAGGTGTACTCGTGGGGCGACGACGGCGGATGGCGCTTCCGAGAGCACGTCGCCGGAGAGCGGGTGGTGCTGCCGTCGCTCGACGTCGCGCTCGACGTCGATGCGCTCTACGTGGATCCGACGGAGTAGCCGGGCGAGCCACGCTGCGCATCATCGCATCGACGCCGGCGCGAGATCGTAGGCCTCGAGGTGGCCGGCGCCGTCGCCGGGCGCGCACGAGCTGACCCACACGCGATCGCCGATCACGAGCGGCTCCACGTAGCGCTGGCCCGGGCCGCCGAGATCGGCCGCGCCGAGCACCTCGCCGTCGACGCGGATCGCGTAGAGGCGGCCGGGCTCGGTCGCGGTGCCGACGTCGTGGACGAGCGCGATCTCGTCGGCGCCGATCGTGGTGAGCGCGATGCGCGAGGGATGGCGCCGGAAGCGCGCGATCGCCTCGGCCTCGTCGGGCGCGCTCCACACGCGCGTGAGGTGCGGCGCGCCGCTCTCCATCGCGAGGCGTACGGCGACGACGCCGCCCGCGTGCGTGTGGTCGAATTCGAAGGTCGGAACGAGGAGCAGCGGCGCGCCGTCGAGCGTCGTCACGACGGGCTCGGTCACGATCATGCCGGCCCACTCGGCGGTGCACGTGTCGCCGGGCGCGCCACAGGGCTCGGCGATCTGGAGGCGATCGTAGAGCGTGCCGAAGTGATCGGCGTCGAACGCGTAGACGGCGCCGTCCTTCGCGGCCGCCACGATCACCTCGGGGCCGCCTGGGACGCGCACCGCGACCGGCGTGCTCGCACCGAAGTCCCAGTCGATGTTGGCCCAGCACTCGAACATCGTCGTGCCGTCGCAGCGCCCCGAGGCCAGGCGCAGCGGCGGATCTTCCGGCTCGGCCCGCGGCACGAAGAGGTCTTCGCAGCTCTCCACGCAGGAGAGCGCCGGCGCCGTGGGATCCCAGCTCGCGCAGCTCGCGTCGTCGCAGCCGTGCGCGAACGCGAGGCCTCGACCCGTCCGGAGCACGCCGTTGGCGAACTGGCCGCGCGTGGGATCGAGCATGCCGTTGCCCGTCGGCACGAGCAGCTCGAAGCCGCTCGCCGTCTCGCGCACCCCCGGGCCGGCCGGTACCCACACGCCGCCGCCGCAGATCATGTCCTCCGAGCCCGTCATGCCGGGCGTGCCGCAGTCGTCCTCGGCGGTGGTGAGCAGGAACGAGGAGATCGCCGCGCCCGCGCCTCCGTCGTGCCACGCGTCGAGGTCGAGCTCGAAGACCCAGCCGTGCCAGGGCTGGATGTCGCGGATGTTGCCGTAGGATACGTAGACGAGGCCGCGCGCACGATCGGGGACGTCCACGTGCACGAGCGCGGCGCGCGAGAACGAGTTCGCCGGAGAGAAGGGCACCGTGCCCGCGCCGTCCCAGGTCGGGCGCGACGCGCTCGGGGTCACCGGCGGAAAGCTCGGATCGAGGGCGCGCGCCTCGAGATCGACGACGACGAAGCGATGCGCGTCCCGATCGAGCGAGCCCGGCACGACGTGCTGGTAGGCGAGCACGAGGTGGCTCTCGTCGAAGAGCACGGGGCTCGCGGTGACGTTCGCGATGCGCCCGGCGGGCACCTCGAGCGTCACCGACCATGCGAGGGCGCCGCTCGCCTCGTCGAACGCGCGGATCACGCCGTCCATCGCCGCGGCGAGCACGAAGCTCTCGCCGCGCGAGCGCACACGGAGCGGGGAGGCGCCGGTGCAGCCGACCTCGTCGGTCGAGAAGGCGCGCGTGATCGTGATGGGTCCGCTCGGCGGCGGCGTGGGCGCGGGCGCGCAGCCGAGGGCGAGCACGACGAGGCAGAAGAAGGCGCGAGACATGTCGGGGATCACCGTTGACCTGGTCCAGGGTGTGCTTAGCTTGCCGAAGCTGGCGGCGACGGGAAGACGACGCGGAAAGGCCCTGCTTTTCCGCGGGAAACGAGGCGCCCAGGCAGGAGTTTCGACGCATGCGCCTCGACCGGCTGACCACCAAGACGCGTGAAGGGTTCGCGGCTGCCCAGCAGCTCGCGAACGAGATGGGCAACCCGGAGCTGTACCCGGAGCACATCCTCCTCTCCCTGCTCGTGCAGGACGGCGGCGTGGCCGCTCCGGTGCTGCAGAAGGCGGGCGCCGACCCGAAGCAGATCGTGGAGGCCGTGAAGAAGCGCCTCACCGACATGCCCAAGGTGAAGGGCGGCTCGGAGGCGAACCTCTCGCGCCGCGCGCGCCAGGTGCTCACCGACGCGTGGACCGAGACCGAGGCGATGAAGGACGAGTACACGTCCGCCGAGCACGTGCTGCTCGCCATCGCCAAGCAGAAGGACGACGACCTCGCGCGCCTGCTCGCCGGCCGCGGCCTCACGCGCGACGCGATCCTCGCCGCGCTCCGCGAAGTGCGCGGCAGCCAGCGCATCACCGATCAGGAGCCGGAAGGGAAGTTCCAGGCGCTCGAGAAGTTCGGCAACGACCTCACCGCGTGGTACGAGGCCTACTGCCGCGAGTTTGAGG